>JAPLOP010000030.1 GCA_026400645.1 Alphaproteobacteria bacterium
ATTTATGGATCCAACAGCGCTGTCTGTGGTTTTGTTGGGTGCAGATCAAGGTCGGCATTCATACCGCCAAGAATTACAAGAATTGGCCAGGCATCTGCCTGCTGGGCTGGATGTTAAATTTATGTCAAATCATGACGATATGCCGGTCGCCTATGCGATGGCGGATATTGTGGTGTCGTGTTCAACGGACCCAGAAGCCTTTGGTCGTGTCACGGCAGAGGCGTTATCGATGGGGCGTCTGGTTATCGGGACGAACCATGGAGCAACACCAGAGCTTTGCTTTCAGGATCAGACGGGGTTTCTTGTTCCGCCATCGGACAGTCAGGCCCTGGCTTTGATGATCCAGGAGGTGAGGGGGCTTTCGCCCGAACAGGTAGATACCATTCGGCACGAAGCCCGTACACATATTGTTCGAAATTTTTCCCTAACAAGGATGGCAGAGCAGACGATTGCGCTTTATCTAAAGGCGGCTAAGCTTTAGCTTTCTTCTGCTGTGTCGCCACCCTTATCATCGGAGGATGCATCCCCGGAATCCGCCGGGGTGTTGGTATCATCACTTGTTGCTTCTTCTTCGGCAGCGGCAGCTACGGGTGGCTTGGTATCTGTTTTTTTACCCTTTGCTGCTATAGCCTTTGGGGTGTCGCCACTTTTCCCTGCATTGACAGAAGTCGCCGCCACCATATAAAGGGGTTGGGAATTCATCATCAAGGATGGTGCAGTCGACATCGGAAGGGAAGCCTGGATGGGGGCTTGCGCAAAGTTTTGAAACTGCGCCTGTGGCATCATGACCATTTGTTGCTGTGTCCCAGCAGGCTGTGGCATCATGACATATTGCGGGGTTGTCGCCGCCGTGGATTGCTGACCATATTGCATGACCGGTTGTCCATTGATGATGCCCATTTGTGACGGAAGTCCAGCCAGCATTGATGCCGAATCAATTGTGCCAGGGCGCGTTGGAATGAATTGACAATTATCGGCCGTACAGTAATTGAGGGAAGCATTCTTTTGATCAAAGACAAACAAAGCTTTGTCCTGCGAGAATAATGCATAGCGATCCTGGTTATTGCTTTTGTAGGTGATTACCGCGCTTATTGACAGCAGAACGGTGACGGATATGATTAATGTTGATTTGACTCCCATGATTATCTCCTTTTAAAATGGGGACTGGGCCTTTTTTAAAATTGCCCTTTTTGGGGATTGCCCAATAGTCCCTTTTAAGTTTAGTCTTATTCTATATATACTCCTGAAATTCTTAATATTTAGTGAAGAAGAGTCATCTTGTGAATAAATTTTTCATCTTTTTAGCCTGCACTTTTGTTTTCTCGGTATCGACAGGTCATGCAACCTCAAAAATTGAAGCGATTATTCCCGCTTTTGAATCCTATATTCAACAATCAATGCAGGATTGGAAAGCGCCAGCCGTGGCGGTGGCCATTGTTAAAGATGGAAAAGTTGTTTATCAAAAGGCGTTCGGCGTAAAGGAGGCGGGCAAAGCCGAGCCCGTTGATGACCACACAGTTTTTCAAATTGCATCCCTCACAAAAACATTTTTGGTAACCCTGATAGGACAGCTTGTTGATGAAAAAAAGCTGTGTTGGGATGACCCTGTTATAAAATATTTACCCAATTTTTTTATTGCTGATCAAAAAACAACGGAAGATTTCAAAATCAGGGATCTTATTTCACATCGAAGCGGCCTGCCTCCATTCTCAGGGGATACACTGTGGGATTTGGGGTGTGGTCAGGATGAAATCAAGCACGCTTTAGCCAAGATCCCCCTGCAGAATCCCGTCAGACTGGAATACGGATATCAAAATCATCTTTTTGGTGTTGCCGGCCTTGTGGTGGAAAAAGTGATGGGGAAGCCCATTTCTGAGCTGTTTCAAGATCGGATTTTTTCCCCGATTGGTATGACCGATTCAAGTGATAATTTGCAGTCTATTCAGGATTTTCCCAAAAATAAGGGGATTTTTGGATGGTTCAAAAGCCTGTTCAAAAAAACGCCTCCGGTTGAGGATAAAAAGAATGTGGCCCTTCCGCACCATATTATTGATGGGCAGGTGCATTCCCTTCAGCCGGGGTCCTGGATGTATATATTCCCGGGAAGCACCGGTGTTAACACATCAATTTCCGATTTAGCAAAGTGGATGATTTTTCATTTGAACAATGGAAAGGTCGGGGATAAACAAATTATTTCCCTGCCGTCACAAAAGGAAATGCGATCCCCGCAAGTGTTGGCCAATCATCTGCGGCCGGATGATATGCAATTTCCAGCTACCCGAATTCGCAATGTATCTTATGGGATGGGATGGTTTTTGTATGAATACGGCACCGATGTGCGCAAAGTACAAGCCATAGGCCATATGGGCGGATATGCTGGTGTGCGAAGCTTGATGACCCTGGTCCCGGGGGAAAATGTTGGGATCGTCATTCTGTCGAATTTTGGGGCCCTTAGGGTCAGCATGCTGCCAGAGGCATTAAGAAATAAATTCTTGGATTTGTATATGGACTTGCCTGATAATGACTGGAGTCGGGATAATCTGGAAAAAATGCAGACGATTCGGGATAAAAATAAACGCGCAAGGCAAATGCAAAAACTAAACGCACTTAGAATCCCGCAGCCCCTTGATGTTTACGTTGGGGATTACGAAAATGAACTTTACGGGTCCCTGAAAGTTACTGAGAAGGATGGAAAATTAGCCCTGATTTATCGGGATAAAGTAATTCCCCTAACCCATTGGAATAATGACGAATTTTCTTTTAACAGTAACCAGCTTAGTCTTGCTTACTGTGATTACGATACTGGTTATATTGAATTTGGGGTTCGCGAAAAGAAGGCCATCGTATGCGCGATTAATTTGTTACACGAGGGGAAAGAAGACATCTTTCATCGGATCAAGTAATTGGAAATTTCTCGTGGAGGAGTTTTTTGATGGCCCCTGGATTGTCAAACTTCAACCGTATTGGCAGCACTAAAACACGATCACGAAAGCCGCTTGGCAGACGTAAATGATCCTTTTTCGTTGTGATTAGGTCCGCTTTATAATTGTTAGCAATGCGACGGAGCCGGCGCATATCCATAATTGTATAAGGATAATGATCCGCAAACGTAACAAATTCCCGAATAGTATATTGATGTTCATGGAGTGTATGGCGAAATTTAAGGGGGTATCCAATCCCCGCAAAGGCAACAACAGGATGCGTTGGAATTGGCCCCACGTGGACTATTTTTGCACCAAAATGCCCCTTGATTGTTTGTTTCGCCAAATGTGGATCGCCTATTAATATGATGGCTTGTCCTCTTTTAAGGCCAGTATGAATGGGTTCTCGTAAGGGGCCGGCAGGAAACACAAAACTATTTCCAAAGCCCTGGAGGACATCAATAACAATAAAACTAAAATCCTTGTGAATGCTGGCATTTTGCAGCCCATCATCCATAACAAGAATGGATGCGCCTTGTTGTATGGCTGCCTTTGCTGACTCGATGCGATCAGCACTAACCCATGTCGGGGCGATTTCGGCCAGCATTAGGGGTTCATCCCCAACCTGTAGATAGCCGTGGACTTTTGGATCGACGTTAATGGTTCCCTTGATATAGGCCCCGTACCCCCTGCATAAAATATGGGGGGTGTGCCCAAGTTCCTTAAGGATTTCGACAATAGCCATGACCGTTGGGGTTTTTCCGGCACCCCCCATGACAAGGTTGCCAACGCAAATGACAGGTATAGATACTTTCACTGGCGTAACGCGTGATTCCCGCCATGCTGCAATGCGCGTGTAAATCCACGAAAGGGGCCTCAGCGCTTGGCTTAGCCCGTAAGTATGATCCCAAAATTTAGGTGTTTTTATCATGATAATGCCAGGATTCGACTTTATTGTCAGTTTTGCAGTGTATATTATAACGATGGTTATCGCAATGTATATTATAAATTTTTGGATCAATTTTTATATGCGCTCTACATGATTTGTGATGGAAAGTGAACGTAGCGTTCCTTTGATGTTGTTTAAATGGTCGACGTCCTTAACTTCTATATCAACAAGCAATTCCCAAAAATCTTCCGTTCTGTTTGTGATCTTTAAATTGATGATGTTGCTGTTTTGTTTGCTGATGGCGGTTGTTGTTGCCGCAAGGCTACCAGGCTTGTTATGAAACGTCACTTTCAGGCGGCCAACAAGGCGCATATTTTCATCCACCCTTTCATGCCAGGATAAATCCAAAAGGCGATCTGGGTCGATTGTTGACAAAACCTCGCAATCATGGGTGTGGATGGTGACACCCTTTCCGGAAATAACAACGCCGACAATCATATCCCCGGGCAGGGGGTGGCAGCACCCTGCATAGTGGACAGCCATCCCAGGGATGAGGCCGTTAATGCAAACGGGTGAATGATCCACGGAGTTTGCTTTTTTATGGAGCATGATTTTGTTTTCAGCATCAAGAGCCCCCTGTTTTGATGGGTCTACCTTTTTTTCGCTGACATAGGCCGTGGCGATGACTTCTTTGGCTGTTTGAATTCCCTCGCCAATGGCAGCATATAAATCTTCTAACAATGGATACTGAAAACTTTTAAGGACTGCTGAAAAAGTCTTTTCTGAAAACTGGACGTGTTCCCGGATGCAAGCTTTATGGAGGAGGGATTTTCCAAGATCGCTAAATTGTTGCCTTTGTTGTGTTCGGACAAAACGACGTATTCGTGCCCTTGCCTTGCCGGTAACAACAAACCGTTCCCATGTGGGGGATGGGCTGTGATTGTTCGCTGTGATAATTTCGACCTGATCACCGTTTTCAAGAATGGTTCTAAGTGGGGCTTGTCGTCCATTGATTTTTGCGCCAATGGTCCGATCGCCAATGGCAGAATGAATGGCATAGGCAAAATCGATCGTTGTGGCCCCCTTGGGCAAGGAAAACAATTCCCCTTTTGGGGTAAAGCAAAAAACCTGATCCTGAAACATCTCGAGCTTTGTATGTTCTAAAAATTCCTCTGGATTTGAGGCTTGCTCCAAAATTTCCAAAAGTCCGCGTAACCAGGCATACTGCTTTCCATCGTGAAGATCACCATCACCCTCTTTCTTGTATTGCCAATGTGCCGCAACCCCCAATTCACAGACCTGATTCATTTCAGTGGTTCGGATTTGCATTTCAATGCGTTGATTGAGGGGGCCAATTAACCCCGTGTGAAGGGATTGGTAATTATTGGCCTTTGGCGTGCTGATATAATCTTTAAATCTTCCTGGAACAACCAGGTAATGGCTGTGGATAATGCCCAGCGCCTGATAGCATTCCGGGATCGTATTCACGGTCAACCGAAACGCCATAATGTCAGCCAATTGTTCAAAGGCAACATTTTTCTGCTGCATTTTACGCCAAACAGAATAGGGTGTTTTAAGTCGCCCATTTACGGAACAGGGAAGCCCCAAGTTATTGGCGCATTGTTTTAGATGATCAATGATGGATTCAATTGCATTTTCAGATGATTGATAAAGAAAGCTCAGGCGGCTTTTGATGGATTCGTACATTTCGGGGTTGAGTACACTAAAGGCTAGGTCCTCAAGCTCGTCCTTGATGCGTTGCATCCCCATTCGTTCAGCCAGGGGCACATAAATATCCATTGTCTCGCGGGCAATGCGACGGCGTTTTATGGGGTCATTGATATACTGAATCGTGCGCATGTTATGTAGGCGGTCAGCAAGCTTTACCAGTAATACGCGGATGTCGCTGGACATGGCCAAAACCAGTTTTCGAAAGTTTTCGGCCTGTTGCGTGGCCTCTGATTGCAATTCTAACCGGGATAGTTTGGTAACACCATCCACTAATTTGGCAATTTCTGTGCCGAATAATTTTTGTATTTCATCAAGCGTTGCGACTGTGTCCTCGACCGTATCATGAAGCAGGGCCGTTACAATGGAACAGGAATCCAGCTTGAGTTCCGTCAAAATACCGGCCACCTCAAGCGGGTGCGAAAAATAAGGGTCGCCGTTTGCACGCACTTGTGTTCCATGTGCCTTTAATGAGAAAACATAGGCACGATTGACCATATCCTCGTCCATTGACGGATCATATCGTTTTAGCCGGTCCACAAGTTCAAATTGACGTATCACCGTTAAATCCTTGACGATAGCCAGATGGCGGCTTTGGATATGGTTTGAATGGCGACGTTTAAATAGGGATAAAGTGGGGTGTCTTCTCCGCCTTGTTGGATGGCCATGTCTTTGTGTTCTAATTCCTCTTGCTGGCACTGGGAAATGATGGTTTTGATTTCTGTTGCGTGATCATAGTCTTTGAGTTGATCAAGCTGTTTTCCATAATGGCGATCAATAACGGTTTCCACGGCAATCGTGCACGCATGTGCTGCTTTTTTGCCTAACAGCGCGGTTGTCATCCCAAGGGCAAAGCCACCTATGTGCCAAATGGGCTGGAGGAGGGTGGGGCGCACCTTGTGTTCGATAAGCAATTGATTAAATAGGCGCAAATGATGTTGTTCCTGTTCAGCCATATGGGTTATTTTGGGATCGCGTCCAAAGACGGCCAATTGCCCCGCATAAATTCGCGTTGCGCCATATTCCCCGGCTTGATTCACCCTGAGCATGCGATCGATTATGGTTTTCGGCGGCATATGATTCCCATACCCAAAAAAAGACCCAATAAAGCGAGTGTATTCCAAATTGTTGCGGAAATACCGAAAATACGCCAATTAACCTGATCGCATCGAACAATGGGGGCGCGCTGGATATTCTGACGCATATAGGTAAGCTTTTCTTGGTTGCTTAGTTGATCCATTTTGGCGCTGTCCAGAACGTTGCCCGTGCAGGATGCTGGCCCCCTCCACCAATGATTTTCAACGCCGACATGATAAAAACTTAAAGCCAACATCCCGGCAATAATAATTCCCTGTAAGCCCGTAATCGGGGATCGCGTCCAAAGAAAATTCACAAGGGATACAAACCCAAGGCCACAAAACAGATACTGCATGTACACACATAAGGCGCACGGTTTAATGCCATATTTATGTTCGGCCATGTATGCAACCAACAAAGAAGCCATGCAAAAAATGCTAACGCCCAGGCTGTAAGTTCTCGGGTTCAGCAGGCATAATATTTTTTGAATCATGCGCTTATCCGATAAAATTTAAAATAAAAAATCCACCAACAAGCGCACCAATTAATGCGTAAAAGAACCAGCTTAGATATTTTTCGATATAATATTTTGCCTTTGGGCCGCACCACCATAAAAATGCAGCAACATAGAAAAAACGGATTCCACGTGCAATAACAGAGGCGGCGGTGAAATAAACAAGATCGTAATGCGCAACGCCGCTGGCAATAGTGACCAATTTAAATGGAACGGGGGTCAACCCTTTTAGGGCAATGATCCAAAATCCCCATTTTGCGAATTCTTGGTGAAATTTCTCAAAGCCTGCTGACATATTATAGGTATCGATAATCCAGGATCCCAAGGAGGCGTACAAATAATACCCAATCGCATAGCCCAAAAATCCGCCCAAGACCGATGTAATTGTTCCCCAAATCGCCAATCGCCATGCAAGGGATCGATTCGCCAAAACCATTGGGATCATCAATAAATCGGGGGGCAGGGGGAAAAATGAACTTTCCGCAAATGACATGGCGCAGAAAATCCAAAACGCCTTTGGGGTGTCGGCCATATCGATAGCCTTGCCATAAAGTCTGTGTAGCCACCCCTGTTTTTTCGGGGGGATGGGCAGGTCGGTCGATGAGTCGGATTCTGACGGAAGAATAAGCATGATCAACAGGTATTATAGGTGTTTGAACAAGTGTAGCATTTGATCCCCATAGAAAGCAAACACTTGTCTATCAGAGGAGATATTAACCAAATTTTAATAAACCCATACTACTATAATGTAATAGATACTATTCATTCTTGATGTATATGGAGATTTACAATGTCATTTTGTTTTTTAGATCGCTTTACCGCTCGATCATTTCTGCTGATTTGTTTTCATTGTTTGTGTTTTCAATCTGCTAATTCGTTTGACGCGGAACTAGCAGAGCAGATTCCGAAACCGACATCTCACAAAAGATTAGAAACTATCAAAGAGGAAGATCCCACAAGTTTGGAGCCATTCATGTATGAATCAACACTTGATAAGGTTGCTGTTTTGACGCCATCTGTAGCAATGGCTACCAATCTTTTGTTGAACACTGCGCAAGTTTTGGATCCAATCCAGATGGGGCAGGGGTTTATAGCAGGGTTTTTTATGGCAGATGCCCTGTCCGGGATTTTGCATTGTGCCGGCGATACATTTAGTGGGGAGGATAACGAACCCTCGACCGCAACTGACGTCATTAAAGCTCTATCTCGTGGGGCCTATTTGCATCATTCCTTTCCCTATCGACTGGCTGAAATGTCTTATTGGGAGGCTACTCGAGGAGCCAACCTTTGTTTGATCCCTGTGCTGATGGGGGCAAGCGCATTAGGTGGTGGAGCTGGTTATGTGCTTGGTGTCACAGGGGTTTTTCTGGCCAACCACGAGGTTTTTCATGCCATTGCTCACGGTAAATATAAAGGTAATCCCCTTATAAAATTGCTCACGGACAGCAAAATCATTCTGGATAAAGACCATCACCAGGGTCATCACCAGGGTTATACACAGAACTTTTGTGTGATCAATGGATACATCATGGATATGATTTTAAATCCTTTGGCGGCAATTTTTCGCAGTTGGTGCGGGAAAAGACCAACGATGCAAGATGATTAAGGGTCTGGGCAGTTCCTGATTTTTGCTTCGATGTTATTGTTCCTTTAAAATTCTTGCCTTGTCTCTGGCCCAATCGCGTTCTTTGATTGTTTGTCGTTTATCAACTGTATTTTTACCTTTGGCCAAGGCGATTTCAACTTTAGCCATTCCCCGTGCATTGAAATAAAGCGATAGCGGAACAATCGTCATCCCCTTGCGGCGCACGGCCCCCAAATATTTATTGAGCTGGCGTTTATGCAAAAGCAATTTGCGCGGGCGCTTGGGTTCGTGGTTGAATTTATTGGCTTGGGGATATTCCGATATGTTGGCATTGAACAGATATAATCCACCCGCGGTTTCGGGGGTCCCTGCCATCTCGCCAGCGAACGATTCGTTGATGCTTGCTTTGCCCACGCGCAGGGATTTGACTTCGGTTCCCGTTAGCATAATCCCAACCTCGATGGTTTCTAGGATTGCGTAATCAAAGCGGGCACGACGATTTTGCGCGATGACTTTTTCATGAGAATGTTTTGGCGCTGCCATGATTATACCAAACCCATCTGTTTAAGGACGGCTGATACTTTTTCCCCTGTTGCGGGCAAAACAGGAAGCAAGGGAGGCTTAAATTCGTTTTGAATCTTGCCCATCGCCGACAACGCGTATTTTACGGGTGTTGGATTTGATTCTATAAACATCGCCTGGTGCAGTGGCATTAAAACCTGCGTTAGACGCGTGAATTCAGGTATGTTCACATCCTGCCATGCTGCAATCAATTGTTGACATAACGATGGCGCCACGTTTGCTGTTACTGAAATGCATCCGTTCCCCCCATGGGCTAAATACCCGGGTGTTATGCCATCGTCGCCGGCCAGCAAGCTAAACTTTCGGGTCAATCGTGATCGCAACAATGTGGGGCGGCTTAGATCATTGGTTGAATCTTTTAATGCAATAACATTGGGTAATTCTGCCAACCTTAAAACAAGATCAATAGACATATCAATAGCGCAGCGCCCTGGATTATTATACAGAATCAATGGCAGATCAACGCTGTCGTGAATCGCTTTGAAATGTTGATAGAGACCGTCTTGTGTGGGTTTGACATAATAGGGGGCAACAACCAAAATCGCATCCGCTTTTAATCGTTTTGCATCAACAGCCATGCTGATGGATTCGTGCGTGGATGGTGCGCCACAACCAACAATGACGGGGATGCGGTTGCCTGCGCCCTCGATAACAATGGAAATGATGCAATTCCGTTCATCGTGTGTAAGCAGGGCCGCTTCGCCGGTAGAGCCACAGGCAACGACACCTTGGGTCCCTGCTGTGCAATGCCACGATACAAGATCAGATAAAGCTTTTTCATCGACCTTGCCGTTTTTAAACGGAGTCACTAGGGCCACTATGGAACCAGAAAACATTGCCAAGTCTCACTATATTTAAAAGATTTCAATTCAGAATAGTGCTAGGATCGAAAAAAATCCAACAGAATTACACTTTAACGACATGAAAATGATTTGGCTGCGGTGGTCTTTGCAAAGTTTTATTTTTTTGGGCCTGGCGATGCCCTGTCATGGTAGCTCGCCCCTGTTACAGAAATATACGACTTGGAAAAAATTGACAACGGAACAAAATGTATCGCGGGCTGAGCTTGTGTCTTTTGTTCAGAAAAATCCCAGCTGGCCTTTACAAGATACGCTCCTCAAGAAAATCGAGGAAACCTTTACGAAAATGGACACTGCGCAAGCCCGACTTTCATGGTTTGATCAAAATCCCCCCGTCACGGCAGAGGGCGCTTTTTTATACGCAGAAGCTTTGTTAACCACCAATCAATTGACAAAAGCTACTGAATTCGTTCGAAAAACGTGGGTTTCGCAAGATTTGTCATCGAACGCTAGTACATTTAGGGAAAAATTTTCCGACCTTATCACGGAAAAAGAGGATCAGGATCGCCTTAACCGCTTGCTGTGCACAGAAAAAATTGCTGCCGCCCAAAGTATGTTTCGGTGGGTCAATCAATCCGAACAAGATATCGCCAAAACGCGTATTGAGCTGATTCAGGAAAAACCAACAGCATCCAAGCGGTTGACGGAAACACTTGTGTTTGCCAAGGATCACGCCGGGCTGTTGTATGACCAAATTAAATGGAATCGCCGACAAAAAAATAATGATGTGGCAAAAACCCTTCTTCTTAAGGGATCGCCCCAGGAAAACGACTTCCCTGAAGAATGGTGGACAGAACGGAATATGTTGGCAAGGCGATTCATAGAAGAAAAACGCTTTTCCGACGCGCTAAGCGTGATTCAAAAACATTGCCTGCGTCAGGGGGAAAACTATATCAATGCAGAATGGATGATTGGTTGGTTGCAACTGCGATTCTTAAAACAGCCCCAGAAGGCGTTAGAGCGTTTTCAAAGCATGCACAATACTGTTAAAAGCCAGATGAGCAAAGCACGGGCAGCCTTTTGGGCGGGGGAGGCGTCTAAGGTCCTTGGGTTAATCGACCAGGCGACGCAGTGGTACCAAAAGTCAGGCGAACGCCCAGCGACCTATTATGGACAATTGGCCCTGAGCCGACTCAATGCCGCTGGTGGTAAAAAGTGTCCATCCATCATGAGTAAACCCATTTTTTCAAAAGAAAGTAAAGCTCGGTTTGAATCCTATGAATTGGTGAAGGTTATCAGGCTGCTGCCAAAAAATGAAAATCAGCAATTTGTCGTTCCACTATACACAAAGCTTTCAAAGGAAATTCAAGACCCGGAGGAACAGGTTTTGTTGGGCGAACTTGCCAGCCAGTCTGGATTGGGGCATTTGGCCGTTTGTTTTTACAGGAATATCAGGAATGATCAAAGAATAACAACCCCCTATGCGTTCCCTGTGTTACCAAAACTTGTTTCGCAAACGATTATCCCAAAGATAGCAAGGGGCAATTCCAATCTTCTTTATTTGGCGCATGCCATTATTCGTCAGGAAAGCGAATTTAACGCAAACGCCCAAGATTCACTTGGGGCCAAAGGATTGATGCAGCTTATGCCCCAAACAGCGATCGAGCTTGAACGCAAGGTGCCTATAAAGGGGTCGCTTTATTCCGTTGAAAAAAATGTGACTCTGGGAACGACGTACATTAAGGATCTTTTGGATGATTTTGGGAATAACCTGATTTTGGCCATTGCGGCCTATAACGCGGGGCCCAAGGCGGTTAATGAATGGATTTCCGTTTTTGGTGATCCGCGTGATGGCAAAATCGATGCCGTCGATTGGGTCGAGCTGATCCCATATCATGTAACGCGAAATTATGTCCAAAGAGTGTTGGAGAATTTCATGGTTTACAAGGAACGCCTAAAGAGCAAGGCGGTAAGCTCGTGTGATCTTGCTCAGCATTTAAAGATAAATCATTGACTAATGGGTGGATTCTGACCTAGACTTCTTTGGTACATGCAGCATGGCGGGGGACTTTTGTTCCGGGCATGCCTATCTGCAATTTATTTAGTAACCTTTAGAAAAGAGTTTGAAATGCCCAAGTTAAAAACGAAGAGCAGCGTGAAGAAGCGCTTTCGACTGACCGGAACGGGAAAAGTCAAAATGGGACAGGCCGGAAAACGGCATGGCATGCGCAAACGCAGCAATAAAATGCTGAGGAATGCCCGTGGGACGACAGTGATGTTTTCCGGCGATGCTAAAAAAGTCAAAAGTTTTTATTTACACGTTTAGGGAGAAACCGAAGTGTCACGTGTTAAAAGAGGCGTCACAACGCATGCTCGCCATAAAAAAATCGTCAAGATGGCCAAGGGATACCGGGGTCGTTCAAACAATTGTTACCGTCTTGCTCTGCAGAGAGTTGAGAAGGCTTTGCTTTATGCTTACAGAGATCGTCGCGTTAAAAAGCGTAATTTCCGGGCTTTGTGGATTCAACGTATCAATGCCGCAACTCGTGAAATGGGAATGACCTATTCCACGTTTATCAACGGTCTTTCAAAAGCAGGGATTATTGTGGATCGGAAAGTCATGGCTGATTTGGCGATGAACCAACCTGATTCGTTCAAGAGTTTGGTCTATGAAGCACAAAAGGCTCTTACCTCTGATGGCGTAGCCGCTTAAGCGTATGCTTACAGCGTGCCCTATTCAGGAGGAATGGTCTAAGAAAATCAAGGGGTGTTCAGATGTATCTTTGTTAGAGGAGATGCGTGTGACCCTTTTGGGAAAGTCCGGGTTGGTAACGCAACAGCTTAAAGCACTGGGGCAGTTACCACCCGATGAACGCCGCACACAAGGTGCTGCAATTAACGCATTGCGTGACGCGCTGTCAGCATTGTTGGGGGGCCAAAAAGAAATCCTCGAACGACATGCCCTTGAGCAGCGTTTACGAAATGAAACCCTGGATGTGACGTTGCCGGTTCGGCCGGAAAAGCAGGGTACGCTTCATTTGTTAACGCAAGTGACCCAGGATATCAAAAATTATTTCCGTGACCTTGGTTTCGATTTTGTTGATGGCCCGGAATTGGATGATGACTATCACAATTTCGATGCGTTGAATATCCCGGCACATCATCCGGCACGTCAATCTCATGATACATTTTACATCAAGAATCACCCCACGCGGTTGTTGCGCACACACACAACCAATGTCGAAATCCGCACATTGGTGAACAAGAAACCTCCAGCGCGTCTGATTACGATCGGCCGCGTTTATCGAAGCGATGCATTGGATGCGACGCATACACCGATGTTCCACCAGCTAGAAGGGTTTGTGATCGAACCCACAATTCATATGGGGCACCTAAAGGGTTGTTTGTCCGATTTTTGCCGTCACTTTTTTGGCGTGGAAACCCTGACGACACGGTTTCGTCCAAGCTTTTTTCCATTTACAGAACCATCAGCAGAGCTTGATATCGATGCAAGCTTCCTGAATAAGGGAAGCAACAAAGCAACCAAATGGTTAGAGGTTTTGGGCTGCGGCATGCTACACCCACAAGTTTTGCGGAATTGTGGCGTTGATCCGGATACCCATCAGGGATTCGCCTTTGGCGCAGGTATAGAACGGTTGACTATGCTGAAATACGGCATCAAAGATATTCGGGAATTATATGATTCCGATGAACGATGGCTGAGCCATTATGGAACTTCTTTTTAAGCCAGGGCCTAATGCCCGATATATATCCAAGATGAATGAAAATGCTGAATTTATTGTGGACACCCTTTCGGTTGATAGATTCTTTGTCGATGGTTGTGATCAAATTATAAACCAAGTGGCTAGAAAATATAAGAATCAACAGTTGAGTTTGGATTGGGTATGGGGCCTAGCCTAGTGCCATGCAAAATAATCATATTTGATGTCGATGGTGTTTTGTTAACTGTAACCGATGCAAGGGGTCGATATCTTTGGTCGCTCGATGCTAAAGAAAAGCTTGGTTTTAGGACCCAGCATTTTCAAAAAATATTTAATGTTGATTGGGAAGATTGCGTCACCACAGGAAAAATAGACACCAAAGACTATCTGGCGCGTGTCTTTCATGATCCTGTCTTTGATGATATTCAGATCTCTCCTAATGATTTTATCGATTACTGGCTAAGGGATAGCAATAATGGATCCACCACTTATAAAATTAACCAGCCGCTTGTAAGGTTTATTGAGACGCTCGAAATCCCTGTTGGCATTGGGACAAATCAAGACCCATATCGTACGCAGTGGATTAAAAGTCTTATTGGCCATCAGCCATTCGATTTTATTTTTTCATCCAGCAGCATCGGTGCAAACAAACCGGATGCATTGTTTTTTCATCACATACAAAAAGTTTTGAATGTCCCTGCATCAGAAATTCTGTTGGTCGATGATACCCAGGCAAACATCGATGGGGCAAAACAGCAGGGATGGGAAGCTTTCTTTTACGATAATAGTTTAGACGAGCTGATAAAATTTATCGATAAATGGATCGTTATGAGTGTTCTGTTATTTACGGAAAACCTTAGGTGAATAACCTCCAGCTTGACGTAACAATCCCCAAAAAGCCTTATTGGGCCTGATGTTTTAAGGTCTGGATTGCTCATTTGGCTTTGCCCTCATCACAAGACGTCATTGTGATGAGCGGAGCTTTGGGCAACCTAGGATTGTCCTGGGTAATTTGGACATTTCCGGTCTTTCTTACGTCGAACTCAGGTTCATCTAGATGATCATTCTTCAGCTGGAGCTTCCTCAGCCGGAGCAGTCTCTTCTGCGGCGGGTTCCTCCGGGGTAGCCTCTTCTGTGATGACCTCTTCAGCCGGAGCTTCCTCAGCCGGGGCGGCTTCCTCCGTAGCAGGTTCCTCAGCTGGAGCAGTCTCTTCAGCCGGGGTAGCTTCTGCTGCGGCTTGTGCTTCTGCCTCTGCGACAGCCTTAGCTTCTGCTGCGGCTTGTGCTTCTGCTGCGGCTTGTGCTTCTGCTGCGGCTTGTGCTTCTGCCTCTGCGGCAGCCTTAGCTTCTGCGGCAGCCTTAGCTTCTGCTGCAGCCTTAGCTTTGGCAGCTTTTATTTTTGCAGCTTTAACCTTTGCAGCAGCATCAGCTTTAACCTTTGCGGCAGCATCAGCTTTAACCTTTGCAGCAGCATCAGCTTTAACCTTTGCAGCAGCATCAGCTTTAACCTTTGCAGCAGTGGGGGCTGTGGTCGCCTTTGGGGTAACTACCTTTACGCTAGTGGTCGCCTTTGGGGCGGTGCCTGTAGCTTTGCCGGCATAGGCATTGACTACCTCATTATGTGAACTATCAGCCATGCTCTTGGCCGAATTGGCCGCACCAGAGGCGCTATCATACATACTTTTTGCTGTACTGTAATGCTTTGTGGCTGTTTCATGTGCGCTGCTGGCCATGCTAGACAGGTCATCAAAAAAACCAGCCTCGCTTTGACAAATTGTTCCCAAAACCCATAGAAACGTTAGCGACATTATTCTTGGCATTGCTTTCTCCAAACCTTAAATCTTATTCAATCCTACTTGTTATTTTAGGGGGTAAATTGTTAACAAGTGCTTAATGAGGGAAAAATAATTTTTTAACCAAAAGAAAGGATGGGGGGCGTAGAAGAAATACTATTATTCATTTTCTTCAATTGCCTGACGGCAAACTTTTTTTGCATAAATAGCAAGCAAGTTATTGCGGGTGATCCATTGTACGCGATCATCGAAATCAAAGGATGGGGAATGGTCGATGAAATTATTGTTGCGGTCAGCATTTGTTGCCTTGTCCGGTGCTGACGTTGGCTGGACAGCACCATTTTTGTCATAGCTGCCGGCCCCACTTGCGCCATGGCTGATTAACACAAAGGCAATAAGGTCGTGACTATCGGCATCTATAACATCATGACCATGCGCATTTTTGACGCTTAAACTTTCATGGGTTCCGCCCTTGATACCACAAAAGTATCTGTCCGATGAGAATGGATCTCTATTGGGGGCAAAAATGGGGTCTGCATTCTTTTGCAATTGTTCGTCATCATCCGAAATTTTAATAGTTCGGGTTAAATGTACATCCACCCCATAAGAAATCCATCGATTGTATCCATCTTTTGCTGTTCTTTCGGAAAGGCCGATGGTCCGATAGGGCACAATACCGTGGGCTAAATCACCGCTTTTGCCAGCCTCCTCAGCGGATGCGCCGGGGGTTGCTGCAAGGGGTAGTTTTGCGTTTTGCATGACATAGGCCGCCAGCGAAGCCGTGATTTGTTCCATATTGGATTCGGTTTCATGGATGCGTTTTTGTTTGATTGCGGTCGTTAGGGCTGGTAACCCAACGCCCGAAATAACCCCGATAATGCATAAAACAATGGCAACCTCTAGCAGGGAAAAGCCATCGAGTTTCAGTTTTTTAATCTTTTTGGTCGAAATGATCATAAGAATTAATGAATTGTGACAGGGCAACCAAGCCAACGCCAACAACAATGGCGCTATCAGCTATATTAAACGCGGGCCAATGATACCCAAAAACATGGAAATCAAGAAAATCGACAACGCCACCATAGGAATAACGGTCAATGACATTTCCAATGGCACCGCCAATGACAAGGGAATACCCAAACCATTCCCCAATCAACAAGCTGCGACCCCACAGGAACAACAATAGGATTGTCAAGCCGACCACAATACCGATCAGAATCATCCGCCCCCAATAGTCGTTCGCCTGAAAAAAGCCGAAGCTAATTCCCCGATTAAAAAGGAGGGTGATGTTAAAAAAAGACGTTATGGGCAGCGATTGAGAAAGGGAGACGGTTGATAAAACAAGGGTTTTAGTCACCTGATCCAACACAACAATGCACGGGATTATTCCCAGACTCAAAAGCTTTAAGGCGCCCATTTTTATTCTTTGGTTTCTGATTCAAAACCACTGATCGCTGGTTCATTGCTGGGTGACAATTTTTTGATTTGTTCGGCTTCCCATTCTTTTTTCAAAAAGGGGAGGAATTCCTCTAGTGGGGGTAGTTGGGCCAGGCTTGCCCCTTGCGCGATTGCTGCCATAACAAAGGCGAACAATACCCATATTGGCCAAAACGTTCCCATGCCCAAGCTTAACCATACAATAACGCTCACCAGGAATACCGATCCATAAATGACCAGATTCATGTAAAGTTGTCGCATATTACGAACGTATTGATAAACGGTGTGGTGGTGCGATTTTTCGTCGTGTTCGGTGTTATTTTTTAAAGACATGTTCTTCTCCATTCCATAAGCGTTGTATATTCTGTCGATGCGTATAAAAACTCAGCCCCCCTAAAAAGACTGAAAGACAAACAAGGTCCCGTCCACCCCAACCGCTCCACACGAATACGCCCGCTAAAAATGGGGCAGATCCCAAGGCAATCAAGGCTGACAAGGAGGATGTACGACATAACTTTACCACAAGGATCCAGACAGCCGCAACAGAGAAGCCGAACAACCCGCTTAAGGCAAAATAAACCCCAAGGGAGGTCGCGACCCCTTTTCCGCCCTTAAAATGAAGCCACACAGGGAAAACGTGTCCAATAACGGCGGCCGCCCCAACCAAGCAGGCGAGGGGGTAATTATGGAAATATGAATTGACAATGAACACAGGGATTCCAGCCTTGATGGTATCCAGAAACAACGTCAGGGCTGCGATTTTTTTGTTTCCCGTACGCAAGACATTTGTGGCGCCAATGTTACCGGATCCGATGTGGCGAATATCACCAAGACCGCTGTTTTTTGTTAGCAAAAGACCAAATGGAATGGAGCCGGCCAGATAACCACCTAAAATGGATAAAATAATCATCATAATTTATTCCTGCGGGTTGCTGTCATAGTATTAGACTTTAATTAGAAACTACGGTATAAATCTTGTCAACCTCAACATGCTTGCAGTTTTTTTTAACATGTCAAATATTGATACTATTATTATTGCAGTTGATGGGCCTGCGGGCGCCGGAAAAGGCACAATTGGACGCTATATTGCCACCACATATACCCTAAGGCATCTGGATACCGGGTTATTGTATAGGGCGATTGCCATGAAATCTTTGCAAAAAAATATATCGCCCGATGATCTTTTGGGGCTTTCAGAACTAGCATCAGCCCTCACGATTGATGAGTTGGACAATTTTGACAAATCTGCTTTGCGTTCCGAAGAAATCGCTAATCAAGCATCCAAAATCGCTGTTGTGCCAGAGGTCAGGGCGAACATAACACGGATCATCCGGCTTTTTTGTCACTCTATCGAGCCAGGTTTTCGCGGTGCCGTTATTGATGGTCGCGATATTGGCACTGTCGTTTGTCCTGATGCCGCTGTGAAGCTTTTTATCACGGCCGATTCGGATATTCGTGCCCAAAGGCGCCAAAAGGAATTGTCTTATTCCACAGAAACGAGCAAAGTTTCCTATCTAAAAGGAATCAAGGAACGGGACGTGCGCGATCAATGTCGGCCTGTTGCCCCCCTTATTCCGGCCTCGGATGCCCATGTCATTGACACATCAACTCTTGATATAAAGGCCGCTTGTCTGGCTGCCAAGGCTATCATCGATTCCATTGTTGGATTCTAGGGCGGGGAACCTGTTGTATTTTGTCTACACCTGGCAGAGAAGATTCGCACAGCCAGGGCATTTTTTGTTTTACTAAAAATGGTTTATTTGTTAGGTTTTATATGGTTTATATTAACAACACTCATATACTAACCGATAGGATATAGAAATGAAAACACAACTTTTGACAGTTTTGGCAGCAGGCTTGCTAATGTCCGCTTGCGAAACAGCAACAAATCAAGACCAAAATGTTAGCGTTGGTAGCGTAGCTGCCCCCGGAACATCAGGTGACTTCAAAGCAAACATTAAAGATCGCGTATTCTTTAATTTCAACAAAGCCGATGTTTCTGCTGATGCAAAGAAAACATTGGAAGCACAAGCAGCTTGGTTGAAGACATACCCAGCTACATCTGCAAAAGTAGAAGGTCGCACCGACGAACGCGGAACACGTGACTACAACTTGGCTTTAGGTGCACGTCGTGCTGAAGCTGCTAAATCAACATTGGCTGGCCTAGGCGTTGATGCTGCTCGTTTGACGACAGTTTCATTTGGTAAAGACCAACCGGTTGCTCCAAGTGCAAAAACAGAAGAAGAACACGCACAAAATCGTACAGCTGTTACAGTTATAAACTAATAGCTTTACACGTTCTTTTGAAAAACCCGCCTCGGCAAAACTGTGGCGGGTTTTTTTGTGATAATTTGCTATGATGAATACAGTAACCAATTTTATTGAGTTTTAGCGTGTGGATGGCTTTGAATTAAACAAGATCGTTGCTGCAGTTTTAATAGCCCTGTTGCTTGCTATGATTTCAAGCCTGGTGGGGGAGGCATTTGTGCATCCCGAACCCCTAAAAACGAACAGCTTTGGTGTTGCTATACCCAACGGTATTTCTGCATCCGGCCCTTTGCAGATAGAAAATATCCTGCGGCCCATCGGACCCTTGTTAGCCAAGGCGAATCCCGCTGATGGTGAAAAAGTTTTTAAGAAATGTATTTCTTGTCACACAATCAAAAAAGGCGCACCTCATAAAGCCGGCCCCAATCTGTGGGATATTGCCCTAAGCCCGATTACCCGATCGGCGGATTATGCGTATTCGGATGCCCTGAGGAGCAAAAAGGGTGACTGGAGTTATGAAAACCTGAATCATTTTCTGGCAAAGCCACGGGAATTTGCCCCCAAAACAAAGATGACATTTATTGGAATTAGCAACGATCAGGAACGGGCTGACCTTGTGGCCTATTTGCGTCAGCAGTCTGATTCGCCGAAACCATTGCCAATCAACATGGAACCATAAATGCTTTGTGAAAAATTAGCTATACCCAAAATGAATGGAAATGTTGAAATTTTATGGCAGATAGTTTTTTCAGAAACAAGACAAAAAAACCGAGCATAGCTATTCTATGTAAGGATTTTTTTGTCGATGTTTATGGAGAAACTAGCAAACATAAAAGTCAACATTTTCATTTAGATTGGGTATAACCCCAGCTCGATATAAGAATCCCTAGAAACCTATCTTTTTCCTGGGTAATCCTGCTTCGTCTCTTACGCATCATCGCAACGACGTCGCGGCGTTCAGGGCGTAGCCCGACAAAGCAATCCAAAAATAGCGCCGAACTCATGACGATTTACTGAAAATGGTATTATGTGCCATAGACAAAAAAATGAGAGAATGTATCGTATCTCTCATTTTTTTTATCCGCCGAAACTTTTTTCCTTGCATGTGGGCTCGGTTTATGGTTATGACTTCAGTTAGAGTAAGGTTTACAAACCAAATGGAGATTATTTATGAATAGATCAGAATTAGTTTTATACGTTGCAGAAGCAACAAGCCTGTCAAAGCCCGATGCCCAAAAGGCCGTCGATGCCGTATTCGAGGGCATAACAGAAACTTTGCGTCAAGGAAATGAGGCGCGGTTCCTTGGTTTCGGCAGTTTTGCTGTCCAACACAGTGCCGCCAGAGAAGGCAGAAACCCAAGAACCGGCGAAAAGCTACAGATTGCAGCGTCATGCCGCCCTGTATTCAAGGCCGGAAAAGAATTCAAGGACGCTGTTGCATCATTAGCGTAACCTCGACTTTTTCTCTTCGCGGCTCTCACCTTTTTATGCAGAAGCCGCGAAGCCTCCCTATGACCAACTGGCAACAGGCGGCAGGGACATCAGGATGGCTTCTGTATTCCCGCTAGTTTTCAATCCAAAGCGTGTTCCCCGATCATACAAAAGATTAAATTCCGTATATTTTCCACGCTTGATTAATTGATGATATTTATCCTCTGGTGACCAGGTTTTGTTCATGCGACGTCGCACCAGCTGACAATATGACCGAAGGAAATTCTCCCCGACGTTCTTTGTGAATGTAAGATCATTATCGAAACTACCGCTGTTGATATAATCATAAAAGATCCCACCGACCCCCCGTGGTTCTTTTCTGTGGGGCAAATAAAAATAGTCATCACACCATTTTTTAAACCGATCATAATCATCCGGATGATGCTTGTCACAGGCGGCCTTCATCGCTTTATGAAAATCATCGGTGTCTTCCTTAAATTCAAAAGTAGGCGTTAAATCCGCCCCACCCCCAAACCAGCATTTTGATGTGATTATATGGCGCGTATTCATGTGAACGGCCGGCACAAACGGATTTAGGGGATGAATGACCAGCGACAACCCGCTGGCCCAAAATCGGGGATCCTCTGCGGCACCGGGGATTTCCCTTCGAAACTCAGGGGAAAATTCCCCAAACACGGTCGATACGTTTACGCCAGCCTTTTCAAAGACAGCCCCCTGCAAAATGGCCATCGTGCCTCCACCTCCATCTTCGCCCCCTTCGGTTTCGGGCTGGCCAGATTCCGGGCGTATCCAAGGCTTAAATTGAAACCGACCCGGCAATAAATTCGGATGCTTATAGTCATTTTCAATTTCCTCTAACGCCTGGCAAATCCTTTTCTGGAGGTTTGTAAACCAGGTGGATAAAATCATCTTTTGTTCCGGTGTTGTTATCACTTTCTACGCCTCAATTATTATTGAATCTTGTTTGCCGAATCGCCTCTCCCAACACAACTGATGCAGCAACCGCCACATTCAATGATCGTCTGTTCGAAACCATGGGAATCTTAACTTGATACTGACACTGATCAAACACAACGTCCGAAACACCACAGCTTTCCTGCCCAACCAGCAGAATATCACTACAGTGAAAAGAAAAATCCCAATAGTCAAGCGTTGCTTTCGTATCCAAAAGAATAATACGTGATGGATTGGGCGGAGAGCTTGCTTGGTGCCTAAATTCATCCCAGCACGAATGGCGCGTCACTGTCGCCAGATCTATATAATCCATCCCAGCCCTTTTTAAGCGGGTGTCATCCCATACAAAGCCGCAAGGGTCGATAATATCAATTCCCACCCCCAAACAGGACCCGAGGCGTATCATTGTCCCCACATTTTGGGGGATTTCCGGTTGGTAAAGTGCAAGCTTCATTAAGGGCACCTTTCTTTCTTAAAACGTATATCGAAAAAGGTGTTTTCCATTTTCTTTTAACCATTGCCGACAATTTTTGTGATCCGGGCAAAGATGATTAACAACACCCCAAAAGGCCTTGCTGTGATCCATATGGACCAGGTGGGCGACCTCGTGGGCGCAAACATAGTCGGCGACATCAACGGGGGCCAAAACAAGCCGCCACGAAAACGATAGATTCTTTGAAAAGGAACAGCTTCCCCACCGTGAATGCGTTTCACGGACAGAAACTTTATTGATCTTTGGGGCCCCATAAGCCGTCAGTTGCCCAACATAACCATGTGCCCTTTCAGATAATCCATCCAGGGATTGCTGCTTAATAAACTTTTCCAATTCCTCTGCCGGGGATCGTTGTTTGTGACAAACAAAAATTCTGTCCTGCTCAATAAACACTTTATCCCGGATATCTTTTTGAAAATGAATCAGATGGGGCTGCCCAAAAATACTTACTGTGGCGCCATGATCCAATTTAATAACATCAGGCTGTCTTTTAAACCTTTGTTCGACCCATTGCTGTGACCGTTCTAAAAACGCCTGAATATCCTTTAACCGGGCACGGGGTGGCACCGTTAACGAAAAGAAATTCTTTCGCGTATCGTAACGCAATCTTAAATTCTTTGCCCGACTGTTGGGTTGAACGATAATGGGATGCCCGGAAACCGAATATTCGCCTTTCATGCGACCATCCAAATCGTGTTCGTGTTGGCATTCTGAACAATCGTCTGTAAATCAGCCAGGCCCAGCGCAAGGCACCCGGATGTTGGCTCGAATCCCTTGCTACCCACCGATTCACCAACGTGAATAAAAATGGCGCTCCCCTTATAAGGGATGGTTGGATTTTGATTGTGACTTGTTGTGATCAGCAAATCATATCGATGATCATCGCGCCATAATTTCTCGTGGGATGCAGGAAAAGGAATCTTGATGGGTTGATTGTAAAGGGGGTGCCCCGGCAACAGGGAAAAAACTGCCCCTGCCATTCAACCTGATTAGGGGGATACGTTTTTAAGATCATGTATATCCATTATTGTGCGTATTATTCCTCAACATCCCATACTTTTGATCACCAAATCAATGGCCTGCTGCGGATTATCCACAACGGTGACAAGCTCCAAATGCGCCGCTGGTGCAAATTTATGGTCAAATACCTGCTGCATCAAGGCAACCAAAGGCGTCCAATAATTGTTAATATTTAAAATAATGATTGGTTTTGTATGAATATTAAGTTGGCGCCATGTCACAATTTCGAACAATTCGTCCAACGTTCCAAATCCACCGGGTAAAATAATAAAAACGTCAGCAAGTTCTGACATTTTTAATTTTCGTTCGTGCATTGTATCCACGATTTCAACATGGTTCAGGTCTGGGCTTATCCCTTCTTTGTCAACCAAAAGGTGCGTGATAATACCCGTGGCTAATCCACCGTTTTTAACAACGGCGTCTGCAACACGACCCATCAGGCCTTTTTTTCCTCCGCCAAAAACAAGACCCAGCTTGTTTTGAGCCATAAGGGTCCCAAGATTCACGGCTGCTTGCCGGTAAATATCATCCGTTTGATCGGATCCGCCGCAATAAACACATAAGGTTGTAGCCATATTTAATCTTTCTGCTCGACATTGTTCCAGGAAAATCCCAGAATATCCTTAGTATAAATTATAAATCGTTAAAAAACAGTAAACCGTGAAAAACGAAGACGAAGACGATCTGTCAAACGATGATCAGCCAGAAGACGATCAACCCAATGACAGTCAAAACAGACTCACCATCGAAACCCCCCTTGAGGATGTGCAGTTTGTTGTTTATAGCCTAGACGGGTTTGAAGGTCTATCCATCCCATTCGAATTTCAAGTACGTGTGTCGAGCGAATCCCTCGATATCGATTTTTCTGAATTAATAGGCAATGAAATTACTGTTTCCTTTAATTTCAAACAAGAAGATATCACAGAAGATGACGAGGGGGACGACGATCAAGAGGATGAAGACGACGAAGGCGAAGAGGGTGAAGGTGAGGACGAGGACGATGACGACGACGATGATGAAAAGCCAGATCCTGTTCGTTATTTTTCCGGAATTGTTGGTAAAATTACCCAAGACCAAACTTATACGGATGGCGATGGGAACCCCTATGCCTATTACCAATTTGTTATTCATCCTGCCTTTTGGCTTTTAAAGTTTACAAAGAATTATCGCATTTTTCAGAACCTGAGTGCGTCCGAAATTATCGGTCAGATTCTGGATGAAAATGACGTTACGTTTGACGATGACCAGGTTTCGGATGCCGGTCAAACCGTCCGGGATTATTGCGTTCAATACGATGAAAGCGACTTTGATTTTGTCTGTCGCCTGATGGAGGAGGAAGGCATCTTTTATTTCTTTCAACATGCAGAAGATGGCCATACCCTTGTCCTGGCAGATACCGCGGATGATGCCGATTCTGCAAGCGGGGATGCCATTCTTTTTGCGGCTAACATGACAACATATGATCCGTTTAATATCGTGACCGAGATTAAATTCCAGGAACAAATTGTCCCCATGGGATACAGCGCCATCGATTACAATTATGACACGCCGTCCACCCGCCTTTATCAAGCAATAGAAGGGTCCGGCACCGGTGGCGTTATCTATGATTACCCAGCCCTGTTTAGCGATACTGACGAAGGGGAATCCATAACAGACAGGCGCATTGCAGAACTAGAATGGCCAAAGACGTTGATTCTGGGCAAGGGTACGGTTCCCGGGTTCGCGCCTGGGATGACATTTGATCTGGATAATCACCCAAGGGATGATATCAACCAAGAATACCTTATTTACAAGGTTCAGCATTCTATTCGTCAAAATATTCCACCATTTGATGAGGGCCAGGATGACGATCAAGTTTTAGAAAAAATTTATGAAAATGAATTTTCAGCCTTTCCATCCGATACAGAATTTCGCCCCCCACGGATCACACCAAAGAAACGTATCTATGGCAATCAAACGGCCATCGTCACAGGGCCAGAAGGGGAAGAAATTCATTGTGATGACCAGGGGCGAATAAAGATTCAGTTTCCATGGGACACCAGAAATGGCGACGACGCTGATGATGATTCCGATAATGACGATAATGACGATGATGATGACGATGATAGCGGCAGCTCTTGTTGGGTTCGAGTTGCCCAAAGTTGGGCCGGCGCCGGCTGGGGATCACTTGTTATACCGCGCGTTGGGATGGAGGTTGTCGTTTCCTTTATTGATGGGGATCCAGATCGCCCCTTGGTTATGGGATGCGTTTATAATGGCGACAATGATGCCCCTGATTATGCCAGCGATCGCCCAACGGCCAGCACATTCAAAACAAACAGCACCGAAGAATCAGATGGATATAACGAAATTCGCCTTGATGATGAATCCGATAACGAAGAGGTTTATATCCATGCCCAAAAAGATTTCACAGCAGAAGTAGAAAATGACCTAACCCTGGATGTGTCAAACGATATGACCGTAAAGGTCGATGGAAACCGCGAAGAAACAATATCTGAAGATGATTCTTTGATCGTTGAGGTAGGACTGAAATCCACTATCCTGAGCGGGCCTTTTACGTTGAATATGCTGAATATCGCAAGCGGCACCGATATGACAAACATCCTAAAAGGAAAGAAAAAAACAAAAATCGTTTATGGCGACCATGTTTTGGATATTGGCACAGGGGATGATTCAACACTGATCGGCAAGGGTGATCAAACCGTAACGATTGTCATGGGCAACCAAACAATTACCCTGACCAATGGTAATATTAATGTGACCGTCAATGGGGAAATTAATTTTAAATCAACGGGAAATATTTCGTTTGAATCGCTTGGGGATATTTCGTTAAAGGCGATGAATGTCAAGACGGATGCGCTTTTTGCCATTGAACAAACAGCCGTCAATGAGATCACGCAAGGGGCCAATATGATCAACCGACAGGCCAAATTAATGATTCAGGATAGTGCGAAACTAAGCATCAAGCTCAAATCAGATCTGGAGGTTAAAATAGAAGGTGGCGTCAATACAACGGTAAAAGGTGGGGCCATGTGTATTATTAACGGGGCCATGACAAAAATCAATTAAGGTGTAACATGGATCAATTGGATATTTGGAACATCAAAGATCTGCATTCAATTGCTGGTTTGGTGCGACAACAAGAAAAAGTCGAGTTTGAAAAAAAAGAATTGGATAGCGAAATCCCGGATGAACCCAAAAACAAACCAGATGAAGCAGAAGCACCAAAAAACTTGCCCCCAGATGATGGCCTTTACGAAATTCGTCATAATGATGGTTTAATGCAAATTCCGTACAAGAATAAACTAAAGGATGGGGTTGCACATTTCTTTGATCAGACTGGCGCACGAACCAGCTGTCTGATGTACGTCGATGATAAGCTTCATGGGCAAGGCACGCATTTTTACCCCGATGGCACACCCGAAATTGTAACGGAATATGTGGATAATATGATGCATGGCCCGGCAACCAGTTACTATCCGGATGGTGCGAAACGGTTCGAATCGATGTACGCCAAAGGCAAGCTTGAGGGTGAGTTCGTTTTTTACGATGAATACGGCGATGTGTGCCAGCGATCCTTTTACAAAAATGGGGTTTTACATGGCCCCCGAACAACCTATTTTCCAAAGGCACAGGGCGGTGGCGTTTGTGAGGTCGCCCAATTTGAAAATGGTCTGCTGACAAAAAATCAGGACACATTTTATTCGACCGGGGAATTACGCCAAAGCGTTCCATTTGAAAAGGGAAGCCCTTTGTCCTATCCGACCAATTTTGATAAGCTGGGCAAACCTATTATTGACCCCGCCAACCGTAATGTGGAATCAAGAAATTAATCCTAGATTTGATATAAAAAAGACAAAGAATGTTCGGATTTACTAGATTATCCCGGTGGATGGCCACGTCGGGTTTCACCCTCCTCGCCATGACGTCATGGCGAGTGAGCGAAGCGAGCGTGGCCATCCAGTTTAAAGCCTCGTGTTTGTTAAAATTTTTCATGGTCTTTCTAATTATCCCCACTCTTTCGGCAACGGCAGCCTCTGATTTTCTGGCCCCCGTTGTTGTGGTTGCGCAAAAGGCTCCAGAATCCGACCCTGGCATAACCGTTCAGATCGATGCCAAGGATGCGGAACAAAAACAACATTCTTTTGTCAAAGATGCCATCGCAGATCATGCCAGCACCCACATCGTGCAATCGGGAAATGGGGGAAAAACATCCCTGTTCCTACGAGGGGGGAATTCTGATCAAACCCTGGTTCTGATTGATGGAATGCGGGCCAATGACCCAACGCTCGGCGCGTTTGATTTTGGATATTTGGGAACAGGCGGAATGGCGGAAATCGATATCATTCCGGGGCCTAATACGGCACCTTGGGGATCTGGCGCGTCTGCTGGGGTTGTGCACATCAAAACGGCCAGGGGAAGCGGAAAAACGACAGCATCATCCACAATCGAAGGTGGATCATTCGGGATGAATCGTCAGGATGCTGCCATCCAGGGTCAAAAAAATTCCATCGATTTTAATCTGGGTGCCAGTCATTTTGGCGCCAATGGCATTCCGTCGACACCCGCCATTGATCGAACGGTTCCACGACAGGGACAGCCCGATCCTTATCAGAATTATGCCCTAAATGCCCGAACGGGTGCGCAGATCAGCGATGCGTGGCATGTCAGCCTGTTCAACCGCATACAAAAAGCACGGACCCGATACAGCGATATTTTCTATGCCGACCCTGCTTTTCAAGGGTTATCCAAACAAACACTGAACAAGATTCAGGGCGATGGCCACCTGTTCAATGGCAGGTGGAAGCCAACACTTTCGATTGGATACATGGACCAGGATCGACGCGATGCCAACGAATTTCTACCTAGTCAATCTTGGCGTGCCAATTACGGAAAAACCACCCAATTGAACTGGCATAACACCATAAAGGTCAGCAGCTTTTATACGCTGAACCTTGGGATGGAAACAGAAAAACAACAGTATAAATCCAACGATTCAGATGGGTACGCAAAGCAAGCCAGCGCCCAAGAAGATAGTATTTTTATTGGCAATAAATTCCGCCCACACACACGATTGCAGGTTGAGATTTGGGGTCGGCTCCATAAACACAGCATCCACAAAAATCACCAAACATATCGAGGGGCCATTTCTTATATCCACCCAGAAACAAAAACAAAAATCCTGACATCTTATGGTACGTTGATAAAATCACCCAGCCTTTTTCAGTTGTTTGACAGCCGTTTTGGTAATGCCCAGCTACAGCCGGAAAAAGGGTACGGTTGGGAACTGGGATTTGAACACCCTTTGCAGGGGAAAAATTTTGTGGTTGGTAGTACGTTTTTTCGGAATCGGTATTCTGATATGATCGATTGGGTTAGAAGTTATCTCAACATTGGAAAGGCCGAAACGCGTGGACTTGAATCGTTTATGAAAATTACCCTATCAGACGCCTGCCATGTTCGGGCAGAACACACATACCTTCATGCAAAAGATTTGCGAACCAATTTACAATTAAAGCAACGCCCCCTGCATAAACTGTCGTTGACCATGGATTATGCTATGACAGAAAATTGGAGCATTGGGGCCGGCCTTATCCACACGGGCAAACAGGCAGATATAACGCGTTTTCCTCCCTATGATCGGGTTTACAAGGGGGGCATTACTGTTGTGCGTGCTATGTCATCCTATGCCATCCATCAACAGTGTCAGCTTTTCGGGCGGGTGGAGAATTTATTGGATCGTCGTTACACGCAACCAGCGGGGTATCAACAACCGGGGTTTGCTGTTTATGGTGGAATCAGGGTGAATTTGTGAGGTATAAACACACACTTGTTATTTCGGTTTTGGCACATGGTCTTGCTTTTGCGGGTGGGATAGCTTTGCCTGATCTTTTGGATGTTTTTCAAGGACCCATGAAAAAAAGGAGTCTGGGGAGAGCAGAAAATGATGTTCCAACTGTTTCTGTTATTTGGCAAGAGAGGCCGGCTTTGTTGGTGGCGCCAGCTGTTGATTCTGGATTGCTTCGTCAGGCTTTGCCCTCCTCGCAAAGACGTTATGGAGGGCTGACAAAGAGAGCACAGCAAACCAGCGCCTTCATCTCCGACAAACATGAACCCTCAGCATCTCCCTCGTCGCCACTGACCCTGACCCCATCCCCGAACAACCTACCCCCGGAATATCCAGAAGAAGTTCGCCAAAAGGGAATCACCGGGCAGATGATCATCGCCCTATCCATCAACAACCACGGGAACGTTATCGACGCCAAATTAGAATCAGGCTTTGCAGTTGACCCCCTCTTACAAAAGGCTGCCCTTGCGGCCGTTCGTGCATGGAAATTTATTTATAAAGATGGAACGCCAGGGGATGATGCCATCGTTCGTCGCTTTGTTCCCATTACGTTTGAATTAACTGATTAAGCCTGGATGCAATCCACAACCTTGTTAATTTCTCCTGAACTGAATTTTGTCCCAGGCGATCTTTTAATGTATCGAAACTAACACAATCCAAACCCTGATCTTGGTTAATGCAGGAAAAAACAATTTTTTCCTCGCCCGTATGGGGGTCAACGTGATGCTGCAGACATTGCCCACAGATCCCCTTCATCATGCATTGCATGGGGGAATTGATGCTACCAATGGCTAGATGGTTGGGCCTTAGAAAGGGTTTCAGAATTGTATGACGGGCCCTGGTCACGGCGGCCATCATTTGATCTGATCCAATGACCAGGATTCGGTCAACTTCGTTCAGCGGTATTTCTGTTCGACCCAACGTCCCATTACCAAAACATTTTAATGCATCCACAATATTTCCAATAAAACTTAGATCCTGCGGGCGATTGGGCAACAAACCCGGCAGCGCATCGCAACACCAAACGATTTGATCGGCTGCCTGCTCAATCTGATTTTCCATAAAAAGATCTTGTGGTTTTTTATAACCCGCAAAATACAGAACGCGGCACCCTGCTGCCTTCATCGCCTGGCCAATGGAAAACAAAACAGCATTGCCCAATCCACCACCAATCAACAAAACCGTTTCATTGGTTGGTATTTCGGTCGGCGTCCCGGTTGGGCCCATCAACGTGACGGGTTCGCCAACTTTAAGGTGGGCACACAGGTTCGATGATCCCCCCATCTCTAGCACGATCAGGGACAAAAGCCCCCGGTCCGCATCAACCATGGCCCCGGTTAAGGCAATCCCCTCCATCACCAAACCACCCAATGCGATCGTTTCAAAGTTTTGAAGCCTGTAAAATTGCCCTGGCTTGAAATTCCTGGCGGCCATGGGGGCCTTTATAACAACCTCGACAATTGTGGGGGTTAGGCGCTTGATTTCATGAACGTGAGCGCGCAGTAAAATGTTGATCCGCATCAAAAATTGGGATGAACTTTCCCCATTGCCAGCGCAGTCTTTCAGGGCACGACTCAGCGCGGGATATCCCCGTTTTGCGCTAGCCATCGCTTTAACCACACTGCCAGCAAAGGATGGATCACAGTCACCAAAAAAACTGACAGCTTTGCCCGCACCTGGTGCAGTGGCGTTCTGACCCGTCCCTGCTGCAATCAAAATCGTTCGGGCTGGAACAATTTTTTGCATCCCTTCATGATCGACAAGTAACCCATTTGCATGACCATCAGCATCGATCACAACTTTTATGGGCGTGGCATGATCCACAATTTGAATCCCTTCCTCCAGGGCTTTTTTAACCTCCTCTGGGTTTAGAATCGACCCAGGAGATTGTTTAAAATCCCCTCGATACACAATCGTAGAACCACCCCATTCCGTCAACAAACGATGCTTGTCCGCGGGCGTTTGCGCCTGACGCAAAGACATCGCATGCGCCATCATTTCATTGGCCAGGGACTGTTCGGCCACTGTCCATCCAAAGCGAACGGTTTCATCACCAAATTCATTGACCAGGGATTCGTATCGCATCAGAAATTTTTCAACCTGAACCGGGTAATACGCCAACGCTTCGGTTGCGGTATCAATCGCTGTTAGACCGCCCCCAATAACAACAATGGGCAAACGAATTTGAAGATTGGCAAACGAATCCATTTTTGCAGCGCCCGTCAATTGCAAAGCCATCAAAAAATCGCTGGCCTGCCGCACACCGGGTGCCAGGGAATTTTCCATCGGAATCAGCTTTGGACTACCAGCGCCAAGGCATAACGCAACATGATCAAATCCCAATTCAATGGCCTGATCAATGGTCACTGTTCCATCCAGGCGAACCCCACCAATCACACTAAACCGGGATCGACGTTCTAGTAACAAACGAATAATCTTGAGGAAATTTTTGTCCCAACGCACTGTAATGCCATATTCGGCTACGCCACCGAATCCACCAACAATGCGGTCGTCCAAATCTTCCTGGATGGATTGAATGGTGTGAATTGGGGCAAATGGTACTGACAAGGGTTCGATTTTCAAACCATCAATTCCAACAACGGTATGGCCGTCATTCAACAAATAATGGGCCAACGTAAACCCAGCTGGCCCCATTCCGGCCACAAGGATTTTTTTTCCAGTACCAGGCAACGGAAGCGGACGTTTGAAATTGAAAGGGTTCCAGCGCGTCAGCAAGCTGTAAATTTCAAACCCCCAGGGAAGATTCAAAACATCACGCAAGATTTGTGTTTCAACTCCCGGAATGTCAACAGGATCTTGCTTTTGATAGATGCAGGCTTTCGTGCAGTCATTGCAAATACGATGCCCCGTGGCCGCAATCATGGGGTTGTCGATGATTGCCGTTGCCAGTGCGGCGATTGAATATCCCTGCGACTTCAATTCGTTCATTTCGGATATTTTTTGATCCAATGGGCACCCCGATTTTTGCCCAAGGCCCTTGGAACAAGAATCCTTTTCCCGGTGATGGCACCAAATACAATAATTCGTCTGATCGATGGCCTGGTCCAGGCGGAGGCCTCTGTCGGTCAATTTAAACCCTTCACGATAATGGGGGTTTGTTTCCTGCACGTCTGTGTTTTTCTTGGGAAGCTTAAAAAGAACCCCATCCCCATGACGATCTTGACCGTCGGATGTTAATGTGGCCCATGCGGCATACCGGGCGGCTGCGTCCAATTCTGACTGATAGTGCGTTTCGTTATCAAGCCACCCCGCGATTGTTTGGGCGAATTGCAGTTCGTCCTCAACAGGGGGGATGCCTGCGCCATCGCATGGGTTTGGCTTTGGATATTTTTTAACCGCATACCGCTGGACAAATTGCCGCTTGACGGTGATCAAGGGGGCTAACTTTTGATGTTGAGCCTGAAGCCAAAGAATTTGGGCGCGATTATTAAACAGACTTGCGACGAAATCCTCTATCGGCGCAGCAAGGTCGAGAATAAGTGCGCTTTTTTGTTGGTCGTTCAGTAATCCTTGGCGGGCATTGTGATAAAATTCACCAAGGATGGGAAATTCTGTGTTTAAAAACGCCTGAAAATAACCATCCACCTTCATCAGCCCATCAAGAGTGTATAGGTCATCGAATGAGAGGTGAAAGCCTAATTTTAATTCTAGAGCCATTGTTTTTGTTTGGATTAAACGTGTATTCGTTTCAGGTTCTTTTCTGCAAAACTATCTATATTATGTCATCCCCGAGCAGACAGGAAGACAGAACCTGGGCTCTGCCCTAAGCTCTGCACCACACACAAAACAACCCCCCCGTCATCCCGTGGCTTGACCACGGGATCCACAATGGAATACATGGGTCCCGTGGTCAAGCCACGGGAGGGAGGTGAAAATCATTAACAATGGGTATATTACCTCAAAATCAAATCATGTAAACTCTAGAAATTCTAAGCAGGCTTGCGTGTTGGATCAATCCAGCCGATATGCCCATCAGCACGACGGTACACAACGTTCAATTCACCATTCACGGCATTACGGAACATTAACACAGGCTTATCGGACACATCCATTCTCATGACGGCATCGCCGACACTTAGGCTGCTGATTTCCTTGGCCATTTCAGCGATGATCAGCGGATTCTCCTCGGCTGTGTCTTCGTCGCTTGGCTTGATAACAAAGTATTGCCCAGCCATGTTTTCTTTATCAAGTGCGTGGTGATGACGCTTACGATCCCGCAGACGTGTTTTGTATTTTTTAATACGGGTCTCTAATTTTTCTAAAGCATTTCGGACACTTTTGTAAGCATCGTCATCCACGCCATGGCAATTAACAACAAAGTTATGACTGATATGAACAGAAATATCTGTTTTAAATAAGTGGTGATCTTTACTCAGAACAACATGTGCCTCCATTATATCTTTCATATAATGGGTAATCAGGGTGCGAAGTTCGTCATTAACGAATACTTTTAAACTTTCGCCGACTTCGATGTTTTTTCCTGTGATATTAATTGGCATGGTATTTTCCCCTTAAGCCAGGTTTTGTTTCTTCATGTTTAAAGTTAGTTCTCTTATAACAATTCGTCAAGCGCGGTATCATGTAAATCAACGGCCACCCCCTGAAAAGAGCTTGTTTTTGTTAAAAATCAAGGGGTCTTTCAGGAAAGCAGGCGGGTCTTCTAGCCCAATCCCCGTCCGCGGCCCCCCCCTGCACAGGGTGTGTTAGGCGGGTTGGCGGGCTTTAATTCCCCAGGCCCTGCGCATCACATAGGTATCTACACAAGCATGAGATTACTGTCGGCATGTAATTTCCCTTAGTGCATCTTATACTTGTGTAACCTGAGTTCGACGTAAAAACCCCAAAAAGCCTTATCGGGACTGGTGTTTGAAGGCCTGAATTGCTTTATCGGGCTGCGCCCTCCGCGCAAAGACGTCATTGCGAGGAGCATAGCGACGAAGCAATCCAGGATTGTCCAGGAAAAGATGAGGTTTTTAGGGCAGGTTTATATAGATACCTCTGGCATCATCCTTACCCCTGGTGGGAGATTTCTCAATCGCTTGCTTAATCAAGCGTTGATAATTGGCGGGATCAGTTTGGAATAAACTCTCCATGAGAGACCGGATTTGGTCCTGGGGAACATATTGCCTAAGATGCTGCAAATTCTGATCAGTGATGTTGTTGTTGACCGTTATTATTCCCAGGGCTTGATCTGAGAGGCTGCGACTAAGAATGGACAAACGATTATGCGGAGTCATACCCATTGTCAGGCGATTGGCTGCAGCTTCAAAAGCTGCCAACTGTCCCGATGGAACTCTAGCAAGGGCAGAAAAAACTATTGATTTACTATCTCCGTCTATCCCCGCCGTCAGGCGATTGGCTGCAGCTTCAAAATCTGCCAACTGTCCCGATGGAACTCTACTAAAGATACCAATAGCCGATTGTTTTACACCTCCATCCATCCCCACTGTTAGGCGATTGATTGCGGATTCAAATTCTGTCAACCGCCCTGTTGGAACTTTACTAATGTCCTTAATGGCATATGCTTTAGGCTCTTCATCCATCCCCACTGTCAGGCGATTGACTATTGCTTCAAGTTCGGGGAACCGCTCTGCTGAAACCCTGCTAAGGGCATAAATAACCAACATTTTGTTCTCTCCATTTATCCCCGCTGTCAGGCGATTGACTATTGCTTCAAGTTCGGGAAACTGCTCTGCTGGCACCTTACTAAGGAAATGAATAGCCCATGATTTTTCATATTCACCACTCCCATCTGTCAGGCGATTGGCTGCAGCTTCAAATTCTACCAACCACTCTGCTGGAACGCTGTTCAAGGCATCAGTAATCCGTTTTTTCGTCACCATCTCCACAAAAGACTTGGCATTATTTTCAGCTTCCGGAATCTGACTTTGTGGAACTTTGCCATTACAAAGAGCGCAAATAGCCTCTGATTTATCATGACTATTCATCTCCTGTGTCAGGTGATTGACCACCTCCTCGAATTTCTCCAGACACTCTCGAGGAACGCTACCAAGCCAATCAATGGCGGATAATTGATCATCCTCGCTCATTCCCATCGTAAGGCTATTAATTGAATTTTTGATTTGCATCAATTTGGTTTGCGAAAGCTGAGAGATCTTCGCGATAACTTCTGATTTCTCATGTTCATTGATCGCCGGGGGATTGATCGCCGGGGGGTTGGCTCCTCCAAGTTTCAGGAGCTCCTGAGATGGAGCCTGACTAAGGGCATAAATAGTCCATGATTTATCATCAAGATTCATCTCCGCTGTCAGGTGATTGACTGCGGTCTCAATCATTTCCAACCAGCTTAACGGCACTTGTCTAAGGGCATTGCCGGCCCAGCTTTCTTGACTTTTACTCATCCCCTGCGTCAATCTTGCAATAACTTCCTCCGTTGTGCTAAGGGGCGCCTGCGGCAATGAACCGTTAAGTTCTTGTTTGTCCTGAATCTCGTCCGTCGACGAATATGCACAATCAGGAAAAGTGGCGCTTAAAAGCACCAAGGATGTCGTTAATTTTAACGCCCTGGCCAAATTTTTGGATGGGGAACGTGGGTGGTTTTGTGTTTTTAAAATCATGTCATTGAACCTTTTAATGAATGGATATAATGTGGCTTGGTCTGATGTAAGAATCTTCAAAGAATTTTGTCTTTTCCCAGGGTAATACTATACCCATTCTCGATCATCTCCCCACACGTCGTCCCACGACTTGACCACGGGATTCCACATGGGGAAACCTATAGGTTTCCTGGTCAAGCCACAGGGTAACGGGAGGGTTGTTCCGCAGAAAATCATTGAGAATGCAAAGATTACATTAATATCAGAACCCGTTCAATAATTTTTATTTAATCATAAAAACAAAACCCAGGCCTAATGATTGAGGAATTTCTCAGCCTCTATTGCGGCCATACACCCCTGTCCTGCTGCGGTGACGGCTTGGCGATAGACGTTGTCCTGGACATCACCGGCAGCAAAGACTCCGGGTACAGATGTTTGGGTTCCGCCAGCCTTGACGATGATGTACCCCTCGGCATCCAATGCAAGCTGCCCTTTAAAAACCGTACTCATGGGGGTGTGGCCAATCGCCACAAAAACACCATCAATATCAATCACACTGGTTTCATTTGTTTTGTGGTTCAATAACCTCAACCCCGTGACCGTTTTTGGTTGGGGAAGGCCAGTAATCTCTGCCACGCTTGAATTCCAAATGATTGAGATTTTTGGGTTTTTGAAAAGACGTTCCTGTGCGATTTTCTCTGCCCTCAACTGATCCCGACGATGAATTAACGTAACGTGATTGGCATGATTGGTTAAGTATAACGCTTCCTCGACCGCCGAATTACCACCGCCAATAACAGCGACATTTTTGCCCTTGAAAAAGAATCCATCACAGGTCGCGCAGGCAGAAACGCCGTACCCACGATAGTCTTCCTCGCTTGGCAAACCAAGCCACCGGGCCTGGGCACCGGTCGCAATAATGACGGATTCGGCGATGAATTGCGTCCCGTTATCTGTTTGGCATCGAAACGGACGCTGACTGAAATCAACAGATGTCACAACATCATTCACCATTTCCGTCCCCACATGAATGGCCTGCTGGCGCATTTGTTCCATCAACCAGGGGCCATCAACCGCCTGAGCAAAACCAGGATAATTTTCAACGTCTGTTGTGATCATCAGCTGCCCACCAGGTTGCAATCCTAAAACCTGAATGGGATTCAAATTCGCCCGCGCTGTGTAGATTGCGGCTGTATAGCCAGCTGGGCCACCACCAATGATTAAAACCTTTGTGTGAATTTCGTTCGTCATTTTATAAATTCTTTCCTTTGTGTATATAAGCATAATAATCCAAGGGCAAGGATCACCATTGCCCAGCCTTGATGAATGGTTCCAAGGGTCGCTGGAACATGGTACAAAAGCGTCAGAATCCCAAGGCCAAGCTGAATGGTCGTTGCTGCCGCCCACCACAGACAGCATCTTTTGATTTGTTTTTCCAGGGGGGTGGATTTGATAACAACCAACCAAACGAACAGAAACGATAAAGTTCCCAGCACACGATGAATCCACTGAACCATGGCAGCGTTTTCAAAAAAATTCACCCAAAGGGGGTGCAGAAAATTCCATTCCCCGGGTAGCCAATCCCCCTCCATCAACGGAAAGGTATTGTAAATAAGGCCGGCCTTTAGCCCCGCCACAAACCCACCGTAAAGCATGGTGATAAGCTGGAGGATAAGGGTGAATCCGATATAAAGTCGGGCATTCAATTGTTTTGCTTTGGGCACCGAAAGGCAATCAAAAAGCGTCCACAATAAAACTCCCGCGATCAAAAAGGCGATGCCCAGGTGGGCCGTCAAGCGATAATGACTAACCGCAGGGTCTTTTACCAATCCACTTTTGACCATGTACCACCCCATCGCGCCCTGTGCCAGACCCAATCCCAGGATCCAAAAGGATCGCCGCTTCAACACAGGGGTCAGCCATCCGCGACGCCAAAAAATTACCAGGGGGATGATAAAGAAAATCCCCATCAATCGCCCCAGCAACCGATGAAAATATTCCATAAAAAAAATAAACTTAAATTCGGACAGGCTCATATTATAATGAACCAGTTTGTATTCGGGGTAATTTTGATAATCGGCAAAGGCCTTGCCCCAGGCCCCATCAGTCAATGGCGGAATGATCCCTGTAATAGGGCGCCATTCAACAATCGACAGCCCCGCATGAGTCAACCGCGTTGCCCCGCCCAGCATCACCATGCACCAGACCAGGAACAAGGTTCCCAAAAGCCACCAGAGAATATGTCCATTGGGTAAGGGTTTGTCGATCGGCGCCATCTTATGTGTCGGAAAGCGACAAGGAAAGCGCATGTATTTTCGTTTTCAGCAAGTCATCCAATAGTGAATAAACGAGTCGTTGCCGATCAAGACGGGATAACGACCGAAAATCTGCCGACACAATCCGAACATGAAAATGCGTTTCCGGGGGTTGATCCGCGCCCAAATGACCAGCATGCTTGTGTGATTCATCAATAACATCAAGGGCGATAAGGGATAACCCTGCCTGCAAGCGGGATTCGATTTGTTCGCGAATGCTTGTTTCGTTAGACATTGGTCGTGACTGATTGTTCAAGTAAAAGCATTCCTTGGGCATGCATTCGTTGATGCATTTCTGCATTCCCATGCGTGCGTATCCATTCTATCAGGGCATTTCCAACCCGTTGTGATATAAGATCGCGAATTTGGGCGTCGAACTGTACCTTGATTTTTCTGATCTGTTGATCGGCTTCTTTGTGTTTTTGCGCGATCAACTGTGCGATTTCTTCGCGTCCTGTTGCGGAAAGCGTGTCGGCTTGGGTCTTGGCTTTCATCAACAAAGAATCGATTTTCGCATCCAATGCGGCCAATTCTTTCTTTTGACCCTTCAGCCGTTGAGTTGCTTTTTCTTTTTCCTGGGCTGCCTTTGTTAATTCATCTTCAATTTTCTTTATTTGCCCATCCAAAATACCAATGAACGGCTGTTTTCCATAAATATAAAACAGGATCAAAAACCCCCCGAAACTTATGAAAACATAAACATTGGGATCCTGCCACATATACTAGTCCTTTTTAACCGGGCTTTTCTTGGGGGCACTTTTGGGCGCGGGAGTCTTTTTTACCTTTGGGGCACCCAGGATCTTTGGGATCAGGTCTTTAAGCGACTCCTCCACAATCTGTCTGACAGTTGCCTGTATCGATTCTTTTTGACGTTCCAACGATTCTTCCATTTGGGAAACAGTTTGATGCATTTCTTCTGTTGCAAATTGTAATTGCTTTTTTCTTTTTTCCTCTAATTCCACAAGGACAGCATTCACGATCTGTGATGCTTTTTCTTCGGCTTCCCCTATGCGGGCCTCCCTTTGGGCATCAAGAATTTCAAATTTCCTGAGTGATTCTTGAACAGAATCCAAATCTTGACGGAGTTTTTGTGCTCGCGCCTCGAAAATAACCCCAATACGCGGAATAAAAACAAATACAAAGGCAGTCACAAGGACCCCAAAACATAAAAGCAACCAAAACACTTGCGATGCAAATGTCGTCGGATCAAATTGTGGCATAATTCTTACTCTATTCTTTTGTTACTTGATTATTTTGAAAACAAAATTAACATGGCCACGATAAAGGCCAAAAGGGCAATTGATTCCGTTAAAGCAAAACCCAACAATCCCACGGGCAACAGGTCGCTTTTAGCCGATGGATTACGCGCGATGGATGAAATTAACGTTGAAAATATATTCCCCAGGGCCAAGCCCACGCCTAACAAAGCAAACGTTGCCAGGCCCGCACCAATCATTTTTGCAGCTCCGATATCCATAAAACACTCCTTCTTTTTTTAACAGTTAATGTAAATTTAATGCATCGTTTAAATAAATGCACGCTAATATCGTAAAAACGTACGCTTGCAGAACAGCGATCAACAATTCAAACGCTGTCACTGCTGTGTTAACAACAATGGGCAAAATGGCTACCGGTAAAAACAAACCACTGGCCAGCAAAATGGCGAACCCGGCAAATATCTTTAACATGACGTGCCCTGCCACCATGTTAGCAAACAATCGAACGGATAGGCTAACGGGTCTTGATAAATAAGAAATAATTTCAACCGGAACAAGCAATGGGGCCACATAAAGGGGGATCCCATCCGGCAGAAAGATTTTAAAAAAGCCCCATCCATGCTTTACAATGCCCGCGATTGTTGCCCCAACAAACACAATCATGGCCAACGTAAATGTAACAATAATGTGACTGGTGAACGTAAAGGAATAAGGCAAAAGACCAATCAAATTCCCACCCAGAACAAAAAGAAACAAGGAAAAGATATAGGGGAAATAGGCTCGCCCCTCCTTGCCGACATGCGATTTAACCATGGATCCAACGAAACAAAAAAGCATCTCCAGACCGATTTGGGTCCGACCAGATGCGGTCCTTGCAGGAACAAGGGTATTTGTCGCAATGGCCGATTGTGTGGCAAAATGCGCGACAAGGCAAATAACGCACGTTGTCAAAACCATAAACAAGGATGCATTTGTGAACGACAAATCAATCCCCCCGATTTCAAAGGGGATCAGCTTGTGAATTTCAAATTGATGAAGCGGATCAATCACCCATAGGTTCCTTTTTACAGACAAGCCGGTAAACATTCAGGCACCCTGCTAGTGTACCAAAAATAATAAAGATAACCAACCCCCATGGATGGGTCCCGGCATAGTCATCAGACAAGCGCCCCAACAGCGTCCCAACCATTATTCCCGATACCAAGTCAGTCCCAACGCGCATCGCACGTGAAATGTCTTTAGATCCCATCGGCGTATCCGCCAACTGTTCTGACAATATCCCCCAATCCCTTAGCTTGCGCAAGGACAGCATTTTGGGCTGAATCCCCCAGCAAATGAACCTTTTCTGGATTCTGCAGCAGATCCGTGACAATCGGCACAATGGCGTCTTGGTCAGTTACCGCGATACAGGATTCGCCCAGAACACAGCAAACATCCTTGAAATTATGCATATGTGGCCCCCAAATAACCGCACACCCTAACAGGGCGGGCTCAATCGGATTATGACCCCCAACAGGTACAAAACTTCCCCCCATCAGGACAATTTTTGCCAGGGAAAAGAAAAGACCGAGCTCGCCAATGCTATCAACAATCAAAATCTCACAAGGGAGCCCAATAGAATTCTCGCTTTTGCACATAGCGCCATATCCATTGTTCAAGCAAAGCTTTTTGACCCCCTCCGCCCGTGCAGGATGTCGCGGGATGATAATTGTCAAAAGATTTGGAAATTCCTGTTTCAGCCGAGCATGAGCCAACAGGACCATGGCATCCTCGCCCTCATGAGTACTAGCCGCAACCCATAAGGGGCGCCCCCCTAATTTCGCAACCCATTCTTGGTGTTCTTTTTCCACCACCGGCAATTGTTGGGTCGAAAATTTTAGATTCGGTATCGTTTGGACATTTTTTGCCCCCAAAACAATCAACCGTTCGGCAACCGACGGGGATTGTGCTAGACAAACAGAAAACCGGGAAAGCATAAAGCGCACCGCAAATTTAACTTTTTTCCATCGCCGATAGCTTCGATCAGAAAGGCGTGCATTCAGCAAAACCAAGGGGATTTGACGATGATGGACCTGTTGAATGATGTTCGGCCACAGTTCGGATTCCACCAAAACGCACAAACAGGGCGTCCAATGATTCAAGAAACACGTAACCCATGCCCCCACATCAAAGGGAGCATATTGATGGATACAGGCGCCCGCCAACCGTTGCTGGGCGATCATCCGCCCGGTCACCGTTGTTGTGGTTAATAAAATGGAGTGATCCGGAAATTCCTGGGTATAGCGTTCGACAAAGGGAACGATTGACATGACCTCCCCCACGCTTGCGGCATGGATCCAAACGACTTTTCCGGGCGGTCGCTGAAACGATGATTGGCCATAGCGTTCCGAAAGGCGATCTGCTTCTTCTAGGCCCTTGGAAAGCCGCCTTTGTATCAAAAGCTTGATTAAAGGAGAGATTAGGTTTGAGAAATGGTGGAGCATATCACCTCTGTTCACTATCCTCAAGGGGGCGCGCCTCGTCAATCAACATAATGGGGATACCATTACGAATGGGAAAGGCCAGCCCCGCCACATCACTGATAAGCTCCTGGGCCTCTTCATCATAAATTAGCCGGGTTTTCGTGATGGGGCAAACAAGAATCTCAAGAAGACGGGGGTCAATTGCTGTCATGTGACTTCCTTTTATACGATTCTTGATTAATGACAAGTCGGTGATTGATGGGGATTTTCAAGGGCCGCTATCTCAATCATCGTCGTAATCATTCTGGATTGTTCTGTTAACGTGGGCGTTTCCAACAAGGCTTGTTTTTCCCTGGCCTCGAATGGGCAAACCATGGCAAGGGCCGTGATCAGTTTCTCATTGGATGTCTTGTCAATCTCTAGCCAGTTGGGGGTTATATCCAAAATCTTAAAATACCGCCCCAGGGCCTTTAACAACCGTGGACGATCAAAGGAAAAATCAGCTTCCTCTACCATGTCCAAATTATACCGATCATAATTTACAACAGCGCGTCTATATCCATGCTCAGCATCCAATTCCTGGATGATTTCAAAACGACACAGCCCCTTTAATGTAACCATCAAATGATTATCATCAATTTCCGTTATATCGATTATTTTTCCAGCGCATCCCGACTTAAAAAGCGGAAGGGTCCCATCGTAAGAACCATCATGAGCAGAATCATCTTTTAGGATCGGCTGGACAATACCAATGATGTTATTTTCTTTGACAGTTTCTGCCACCATAGACAGGTAATCAAATTCAAATATGGGAATCGGCAATTGCGCCCGGGGCAACAATACTGCCCCATGCAAAGGCAACAAAGGCAAGACTCTGGGAAGTTTTTTATAATGGGTGCTTTGTTTTTTCATGTGACTATTTTGATATTACACAGCAATTGATCTGTTAAATTTTTCCAGACGTTTTGTTAAATACCCCTCGGTAGCAGCACATAGATCGTGCATATGATCCACAAAGAAATGGTCCGCATCCTTAACAAAAGCATAATCAATATCAATGCCTTTTTGATTTCTAAGTTTTGTAACCAATCCCTCGACCGCGGCATGGGAAACGATGGGATCATTTCCCCCCTGGATGATTTGACCCGAAACAGGGCATGGTGCCAAAAAACTGAAATCATACAGATTTACCGGTGGGCTGACGGAAATAAATCCCTCTAATTCGGGACGTCGCATCAAAAGCTGCATCGCGATCCAGGCTCCGAAAGAAAATCCCGCAACCCAAAAAGATCGTGCATTTGGATGTGTTGCCTGAAGCCAATCCAGGGCCGCCGCGGCATCGCTAAGCTCCCCTTCTCCATTATCATAGCTGCCCTCTGATCGGCCGACGCCCCTAAAATTGAATCGTAATGCACTAAATCCGTGTTCGGCAAAACACCGATATAAAGCATAGACGATTTTATTGTTCATCGTCCCGCCATGCTTGGGATGAGGGTGCAAAATCAGGGCAATGGGCGCATCTTTTTCTTTGCTAGGGTGATAACGCCCTTCTATTCTACCGGCTGGCCCACTAAAGATAATTTCTGGCATACGTCAATTCCCTTATTTTTATAACGCGGTTTTTAAAATTTTAGCCACGGACTATATACCCAGAGAAAACAGCGTTCGTCGCAAAATAGATTGGATTTGCATCCCCAGAACAATATTCTTTTTGACTGAGGGATTTCGTGGTTTTTCAGTTTTCTGCGGCTTTTTTCTTTTCTTGTCTCAACACAAAGTCTATGAAAGACTACCATGACAAGGAAAACTTCGCCACAAAATTAACTAAATTTATCACAAGCACAGGCTGGTTCATGTCCACACATGAAAGATCCCGGAGCTCCAGAGCCCCGGGTAAGAATCTATAGTGTTTTTCTACGTGATCAATAGAGAAATAGCTTTTTGGATGGCCACACTCTCTTCGTTCGTTCGCCATGACGTCATGGCGAGGAGGGCGAAGCCCGACGTGGCCATCCAGAAAGCCATCCTGTTGTCTATTGACTTTGCAGGAAAATACTATATTACGGCGCTTCTATGGTTGCAATTCGCAGAATATTCGTCCCCCCAGACGTCCCAAAGGGAACGCCGGCAATCACGATGATCTTGTCGTTAACCTCTGCAAAGCCGGCATTATGCGCCGATTTGCAAGCGGTTTCAACCATATGGGCGAAACTGTAAACTTCTTCGGTTGGGATTGCATGAACGCCCCAAACAAGCGCCAAAAATCTGGCAGTGCCAACATTGGGTGTTAATGCCAAGATGGGTGATTCTGGTCGTTCGCGTGCAGCCCTTAGGGTGGTGGATCCAGTTTCTGAGAACGTCACGGTTACAGACACCCGTATGATATGGGCGGCCTGTCGCGCGGCTGCTGTAATGGCGCCCGCAACGGTGTCCATCGCTTTTGGACGGCTATCTTCCAACATTTGACGGTAGATTGGATCGTGTTCAACTTTTGTGATGATTCGGTTCATCATAGCGACAGCTTCGACCGGATATTGCCCCGAAGCCGATTCCGCCGACAACATCACCGCATCAACACCATCGTAAATTGCTGTGGCAACATCTGATGCTTCTGCGCGTGTGGGCGATGGGCAGCTCACCATGGAATCTAACATTTGCGTTGCGACAATAACGGGTTTTCCGGCACTTCGACAGGCTTTGATAATTTCTTTTTGAATACAGGGAACTTCCTCCGGCAGCATTTCCACGCCCAAGTCCCCGCGGGCTACCATAATGGCATCTGAAAGCTGAACAATCTCGGTCAGATGGACAATCGCCATGGGCTTTTCTAGCTTAGAGATAAGCTTGGCACGATCCTTGATTAACCCTTTGGCCTCGATCACGTCCTCTGGTTTTTGCACAAAAGACAATGCAATCCAATCCACGCCCAAGGACAAGCTAAATTCCAAATCCGCACGATCTTTTGTTGTTAACGCAGAAATAGGAAGCATAACCCCAGGGACATTCAACCCCTTTCGGTTCGACAATTCCCCGCCGGTGATGACCTCTGTCATGACTGATGTTTTTCCATTTTCAATCACCCTTAATGCCAATTTTCCGTCATCAAGCAATAAGTCGGCACCCTTTGTCAGGGCAGGAAAAAGCTCAGGATGGGGCAGACAAACCCGATCATTGTTGCCCGGAGTTGGGTCAAGATCCAATGTAAAGTGTTGATGAGGTTTTAGGGTGATTTTTCCCGTCTCGAATGTGCTAACGCGAAGCTTTGGCCCCTGTAAGTCTGCAACAATGGCAATGGGCCGCCCCAGTTTTTTTTCTAAATTTCGAATATGATCAACGCTTTGACGATGTTCGGGGTGGGTGCCATGTGAAAAATTCAACCTAAAAACGTCCGCACCCGCCATGAACAAAGATTCGATGGCTTCGGGGGTGGTGCTGGCTGGCCCTAGGGTTGCTACGATTTTGGCTTGGCGAAAACGTCTCATGAGGGGAAACTTTAGTAAGATTTGCTTGTAGGTTAAGTGTGGCAAAAAAATATCCAAATGACAAGGCGCGGAAATATAAATATTTTGCGACATATGCCCATTCCCGATCCCTCCTAATGACCTGTCTGGTTTTTGGCGCTTAAGACAGTAAAAAACTCTCGTCGATTTTGATTGTGCGCTGGACACGATCAACATCAAGGACGCTATCTTTTTGAAAGGAAAGCGTGAAGAATTTTGATTCCTCGGCAGCCTTGATTTCCAGAAAATCACCCGCACCATAATTGTGAACAGATGCGATTGTTCCAACCAGATTTCCCGCTAAATCAAGAACGCTCATCCCAACCAGATCGTCATAATAATATTCACCGCCACCTGATGGGTCATCTTCTAATTGGGGGAGCTGGTCTTTATTGACAAATAGCTTTGTCTTGACCAAGGCTTCGGATTGGGTGCGCGTCGTACACCCTGGCACAGACACTAGAATGCTGTTCCAGGATTTAATCTGCTTTATATCAATCTTGACCACAACCCCCTGATCATTAACCAGGGGGCCATAGGCCACAATTCCATCTGGGGATTCGGTGTGGGTTTTAATCTTTACCCACCCCTTGATTCCATGGGGGGCAACAATTTCCCCCAGGCAAATCATTATATCATTTTCCAAAATCAACTACGCGCTGGCTTGTGCGGCAGCTTTAAGTCTTTCTTGGGCCTTTTTCTTTGGCGCAGACTGCTTTGGGTTTTCTACATAAGCAACCGGTGGTGTGATCCCCGTGTAGCCCATAAATTTTTGTACGCGTTCTGTTGGTTGTGCGCCAACGGACAGCCAGTATTTAACGCGCTCTGCATTCAGAACCAACCTATCGGCATGGCCTTGTGGCAATAATGGGTTGTAGGAACCAACGCGTTCCACAAATTTTCCGTCCCGTGGGCTGGCTGCTTCTGCGACAATGATCCGATAAAATGGACGCTTTTTTGCGCCACCACGTGCTAGACGAATTTTTAAAGACATAACAAATACTCTCCTGTTAAAAAATAATAACTCATTAAAACTAACTTAACGAAAACCAACCTAACGCCCAAAAAGCCCTTTTAGCCCTTGGCGCATCATTCCTTTTTGACCAAGTTTCCCCATTTGTTTCATCATGGTTTGCATCTGCTGAAACTGCTTGAGGAGACGATTCACGTCCGCCACTGTTTGCCCGCATCCCGCTGCCACTCTTCGTTTCCGTGATGCGTTAAGGATTCGAAAATCTTTCTTTTCCAAACGCGTCATGGATCGAACAATACCAACTTGCTGGCGAATCATTTTGTCGTCAACTCCGGATTCCTTGAGCTTATCTTTCATCTTGCTGGCACCCGGCAATAATCCCAATAAACTTGTCAGTCCACCCATTTTCAACATCTGTTCCAGATGCTTGGCCATATCATCTAAATCAAAATGCCCTTTTTGCATTTTTTTTGCAAGTTTTTCAGCATCTTCTTGGCTAATAACTTCTGTGGCACGCTCCACAAGGCTGACAATGTCGCCCATATCCAAAATTCGGCTGGCAATACGTTCCGGTTGGAAGGGTTCCAATTGGTCTGTTTTTTCTCCTGTCCCCATGAATTTAATGGGGCATCCCGTAACTGCGCGCATCGAAAGTGCCGCACCCCCCCGGCTGTCGCCATCAACGCGCGTCAGCACAAGGCCCGTAAGCCCAACGGCATCATGAAACCCCGTAGCAATGGTGACGGCATCCTGGCCCGTCATCGCATCGGCCACCAACAGCGTTTCTATTGGATTGATGAATTGCTTGAGGGCGGTCACCTCCTCCATTAAATCCTGGTCAATATGAAGGCGCCCGGCGGTATCAAATAAAATAACATCGATGCCTTGCTTCTTGGCCTCCTCTAACGCGCGCTTGGCAATATCCAGCGGCTTTTGTTGGGCGATAATGGGCAAGGTTGAAATGGTTAATTGCTGTCCCAAGATGGATAATTGTTCTTGCGCAGCTGGGCGATAAATATCCAGCGATACCATCAGAACTTTTTTATGAAATTTTTCTTTGAGGAACTTACCCAGCTTTGCCGTCGTGGTTGTCTTGCCCGACCCTTGTAACCCCACCATCAAAATGGAAAGCGGGGCAGGGGCTGCCAGGTTTAAGCCCTCTTCCTTGGTGCCCAGCATTTCAACCAGATGATCGTGGACGATTTTAACGACCATTTTGCCCGGGGCAATACTTCGGATGACTTCTTGGCCGATGGCGCGATCACGCACCTGGTCGATGAATTGCTTGACCACGGGCAATGCCACGTCAGCCTCTAGCAGCGCAATGCGTACCTCGCGTAGGACGGCGGTTACATCCTCTGGCGTTAGGATCCCACGCCCCTTGAGTTTGTCCAGAATGCCTGTTAATCGTCCCGATAGAGATTGAAACATGATATAGCCTTGTTGTATTGTTTTTTGCAAAGGGTCATCATTTTATTGAATAATTCATGCTGCCAACGGTTTTGATTACCCGCCCAGAGCCCGCCAACAGTTTAACGGTGCTAGCCTTTGAGGCTGCAGGTTTTCAAACAATAGCAGAGCCGCTTATCCAAATAAAATATCAAACATGTGAAATCATACTAGGCGAAAACATACGGTCTTATCAAGCTGTTCTTGTGACGTCAGGAATGGCGATTCGTGCATTGGCTGCGCAGACGACTGAGCGTGCGTTTTTACTGATGTGTGTCGGGCGGAAATCGCGGCAACTGGCTCGTGATCTTGGGTTTTTGTATGTTGTATCGCCCCCTAGCGCTGTGGAAAATGCGGCTACGTTTGTTCGGTATATCGAGGGGGTTTTGTCGCCAAAGAATGGCCCCCTGCTTTACTGTTGTGGTGATTTTGTTCAGGCGGATATATCGATGCTGCTTAAAAATCAGGGATTCATTGTGGGCACGGCCATTGTTTATAAGGGCATCGAAAAAACGGAACTGTCACCCAAGGCTCTTGATTTTCTAAGAACGAACCAAGGTGGATGGGTCACTTTTTATTCTCCGCGCACCGTCGATGTATTTTTAAAACTTTGTCTGTGTTATAATCTGGCCGGTTCTCTCTCGTGTTTTTCGACGCTTTCTTTAAGTCCAAAAATAGAAGAAAAGCTTGACAAAACTTGGTGGAAAAATGGGATAATAGCACCAACGACCGAGTTATTAATTGTTAATTTGAAAGAACAGTTTGAGGCATAGCGAACAATCATGAAAACAGAAAATAGTCTACCGACTGACGATGTCATCCCTGAAGAGAAAGCACCTGAAGCCACAAAAGCAAAAGTAAAAGCCGATGCCTTTGTGAAAGAGAAAGCCGATGAAATAAAAGCAAAGGCTGAGGAATTTATGAAATGGAGCGTATTAAGGTGGAGCGCATTGCCATCGTACCTTTTCCAGAACTTCTTAGTAAACTTGCTCTCTAGCCTCGTTCTGGTGGGGGTCATCCTGTCGTTTATATACGCTTTTGGGTCTACATTAGAAAAGTGGCTATTTCCATCCTCCCAGAACATTGCAAAGCTGATGCATGATAGTGATAGTTTGATGGTTAAAACCGATGAATTGCAAAAGCAGATTCAGCGGCAACAGGAACAGTTAGCTGAAATTCAACAGCTGCGTAGCCAAACAACCGATATCCAGGAAAAAATGGATGGTTTTTCAAAAAATATTAATGAGCTGTCCGATCAGGTAAAGAACAAATTAAAGGATCAATCGGCGCAATCGGTGGCACAAGTGGCTCCCGGGCCAAACATGATTGACCTTACTGAAAAGTGGAATACAATCAAATCACATTTCCAGGATGGGGAATCTTTTTCAAAGATCCTTGAGAAAATCAGCCCAACTGTTTTGCAGATTGATTCATCGGCTGCCAGCTTGATTCAGCATATTTTGCCGCACGCTCAGCATGCCACAAAAACTCAGCCTGTTCTTTTGGAGGAGCTGACCGAGCTTCATAAAACCCTGGCGAGTGAATCTTTATCTCACAAGAACGCCGCCAGTGATGCGCCAGTTTCTTGGTTGGGGGCTATCAAAAATAAATTCCTGAGCCTTATACGCGTCCGAAGCGTTGTAGAGAATTCCTTGGAGAAAGATGAAATACAGGCGCTCGAGAAAGCTGTGACTACTTTGAAAGCCGGGCGCTTGGTGGATTGTATCGGGATCATCAAGACGCAAATCAAAACATACTCTTCTCTTATCAAGAAATGGGAAAAGGATGCAAAGGATCGTCAAGCTCTCGAATCATCATTTGTTTTGCTTAAGGATCGCCTAGAGGCTATTTTGGGTAGCGAAGCCAGCAAAAGGGTTGCATCATGACCGCTGGATGGCTGTATGGAACTCGATTTTTTCTACAACTATCCCTTGTTTGTTGTATTGGCATCCTCTTTGTTTTGTTTCCGGGGGATGCCTCTCTCCGATGGTTGGGGTTTTCTTTGGAAATGCCAATCGCCGTTATGCTGGCCGTTTTTTTTGCGACGATGGCCTGCCTGATCCTGCTTCATCATTTCTGGCGGAAGTTGTTGGATATCCCAAAAAGACGTAACGAATACGTCCAGCGGAAAAAATACCTACGGGGCGAGGATCTCCTTTTGGAAAGCCTGACAGCTATTGTGGCCCAACAACCAGAAGAAGCCCAAGGCGCCATCAAATCGGCGGAAAGCCTTATCCCTGATCATAATTTGTTTTCTTTCGTGGCAGGGCAGGCGGCTTTCATGGCCAAAGATTTCGAGAATGCAGAAATCTATTTCAAGCAACTGGAGCAGAACGACAAGACAAAATTTTTTGGACTTCACGGGCTTATCTTGTTGGCTTTGAATCAAAAAGATTGGATTTATGCCGAAACCCTTTTGCAAAAAGCCGTTGCGTTGCGCCCTGATTCGCCGTGGGTTCAGCAAAAAGTCCTCAAAAATCAGCTGAATCTGATTCTAAGTGGCCAGGAATCGCAAATTCAAACAAAGAATCTGTATCGGTTTTTACCAAAGGAAAAGGCAAACGCCCATCAGGCTATGCTTTTGTGGCTCAAGGCAGAGCGTCAGAAATACGATCCTGCTTTGTTCCATGATTTATGCCAGCAAGCGTACGATTTGGTTCCTGGAAATGTGATTTTTGCTGTTAAGTTGTCCGAATCCTATCACAGGCGGGGGGATACAAAAAAAGCGCAAAAGATCATAGGGGTCACATATAAAATTAGCCCGCATCGTCTTTTGGGGGATGCCTGGTCTGGGATGCTTTTGGATGTCAAGCCGGTGGAACAATACAGATCGCTTGAAAGTCTGTCCCAGCTGAACCCTAGTCATCCGGAAAGTTCTTGGATTATGGCTGTGGCCGCAGTTCGGGCGCATCTCTGGGGGCAGGCAAAAAGTCACCTAACCCCCCTTTTGGAATACGGTGACAGTCAATTAATCTGTAATCTTATGGCGGAGATCGAAGAAAAACAATTTCCCGATGCCCCAGAGGCGAGTCGTTTGTGGTTGAAACGGGCATCCAAGGCCCCCCATACCGAGGGGTGGTATTGCAAGGCATGTCATACAAAGGCCGACGATTGGAAGGTTTTATGTCCGGCCTGCAATCACATGGGGACATTAGAATGGCAGACGATTCCCGGTATCAACATTGAACCAGAGCAACAGTTATTGTTGCAAACTGATTCATCCTTGTCTGAATTTTGAAAGTATAATTCATTGTTTCCTGTTTGGCGTTCGACCGTTATAACGTTGTTTCCTGAGATGTTCCCTGGGCCCTTGGCGCATTCATTGGCGGGACGGGGCTTGCAGGATGGGCTATGGCAGCTGGACACCATCAACATCCGTGACTTTGCCACAGACAAACACCGTACCGTTGATGATACCTGTGCGGGTGGGGGTGCTGGGATGGTATTAAAGGCAGATGTTGTGGACAGGGCGCTGCAAGCCGGATTGGAAGCCTATCCAAAGGATAATCGCCCAGCAATCATTTACCTAACCCCCCGGGGAAAGCCATTACAGCAAGCAGACACCCGTCGATTAATCAAGGATCATCCAGCCGGGTGCGTATTATTGTGCGGTCGGTATGAGGGGGTTGATGATCGCGTGATTCGCCATTGGCAACAGGAATATAGCCTTATTGAAATCAGCATTGGCGATTATATTTTGTCCGGGGGCGAAATGGCGGCCCTGGTGTTGATGGATGCCTGCGTCAGATTATTGCCAGGAATCGTCAACAAGCAAGAATCCTTGGAATCAGAAAGTTTTGAGCTGGATTTATTGGAATATCCACAGTATACTAAACCTCAAAATTGGCAAGGAAAGGTCGTGCCTGAAATACTGCTGTCAGGTGACCACAAGAAAATAGCCGCATGGCGCTTATCACAAGCAGAAATAATAACACAGGAACGTCGCCCAGATTTATGGGATGCGTATCTTGATAAAAAAAAGGAAACCTAAAGTGAATTTATTACAAGAAATTGAACAAGAACAAGTCCAAAAATTGCTGGCCGGAAAATCAATTCCTGATTTTCGTGCAGGTGATTCCATCAGAGTTCATGTCAGAGTCGTCGAAGGCGAGAGAGAAAGAACACAGCTGTTTGAAGGCGTCGTTATTGGACGCAAAAATCGCGGGCTGAATTCATCCTTTCGTATGCGCAAAATTTCATCCGGAGAAGGCGTAGAACGCGTATTTTCCCTTTATTCCCCCAACATTAAAATCGAAGTCATCCGTCAGGGTGCTGTTCGTCGTGCAAAATTGTATTACTTGCGTGGCCGTACCGGTAAGCGCGCCCGTATCGCCGAAAAAAGGCGTCCGGCAGTTGCCCCACAAACGGCTAAGGCAGCAGCAGTCTCCCTATAAATTCCTGTTAAAGGAATAGGTTATTTTCATACACGCCATTTCCCTTTTCAAAGGGGTGGCGTGTATTTTTTTGTAAAGCCATCCACTTGTCTATTGATCACCCAGAGAAACACTGTACAAATTGTCCCATAGCATTTTTACCATCGATGACCTGAAAAAAGAAGCCATCACCCTGGCTTTGGAAATCGATTCGCCGTGCTGCATTGCCTTGTGGGGGGAGATGGGCGCGGGCAAAACAACGTTTGCCAAGTTTTTCATTCAGGCGCTTTTGGGGGATCAAAATGCAGATGTTCCAAGCCCCACGTTTACCTTGGTTCAAACCTATCAAACCAACAAAGGAGAGCTTTGGCATTGTGATTTATATCGCCTGAACGATCCCGAGGAAATAGCCGAATTGGGCTTGTTGGAGGCATTTCAAAGGCACATTTGTTTGGTCGAGTGGCCGGAAAATGCCGGGTCATTTTTGCCAAAAAAACGCCTGGATATTTATCTGGATTTTATTGATGAAACTACACGATCCTATCGATTGGAAAAACCAAAATGCAAAGAATACCCATAAGAAATGAATTTATTCGACGCTTTGCCTTTTGTCCTGAGGATCTAAATTTCCTAGCAAGTGATATGTCATTGCGGCAGTATTATCGCCTGAATAAAGCAGGCACCCCGGGTCATATCCTGATGGATGCGCCAAAGCCTGAAAACCCAGAACAATTTATTCGGATTGCCCACTACCTAAAAGGCGTCGGTCTTCGGGCCCCGGAAATCATTGGACAGGATTTGGATGTGGGCTTTGTCTTGCTGGAGGATTTCGGTGATCAAACGTTTACCAAAGTTTTAAAACAAACCCCGGAGGTCGAGGAGGGGCTTTTGACAATGGCCGTGAATGTGCTTAAGTATCTTCATCAAAATGCTATCGTTCAGCCGCCCGATGTACCGCTTTATTCTGTCCAGAAACTGGTGGCCGAGGTTGGTGTTTTTATCGATTGGTATTGGCCGTTTGTGACTGGATCAGACGCCCCCCTGGCCATCAAACAGGATTTTATGGAACGTTGGCAATTGGTTTTTGAATCGATGCCTCCTGTGCCGTCCAGTTTGGTTCTGCGGGATTATCATGTGGATAATTTGATGGTGCTTGAATCAGGAGAGGATGTCCAAAAATGTGGGTTGCTGGATTTCCAAGATGCGCTGTGGGGATCTGTTGTTTATGATTTCATATCGCTGATAGAGGATGCCAGGTGTGATACGACACCCTCGCTAATCAATGGGTTGTGGCAGTTGTTTTTGGATACGGTTCCGGAAAATGACCATGCCAATTATCGGGAGGCGGCCACCATTCTGGGTGCGGGGCGCCATACAAAGGTTCTGGGGATTTTTACGCGTGCTGCTATGCGGGGTGGTAATTCGAATTATTTATGTCACATTTCCCGATTGTGGGGATATTTGGATCGATCCTTTGACACGTGCCCGGCGCTTGGGCCTATCCGCGATTGGTTTAACTTGCATGCTGCGAGACTACAGCTCTCTATTTAACGGAAAGGGTTACCTTGAATCCTTTTTCGCAATAGTCTTTAATGTCGCTATAGGATTGCGCAAAGGTTGGATCCAGTTCCGATAACCGCACAAGTTGAGTGCCAACTTTTACCAACGGGTCAATCCCTCGAAACTTGGGCTTGAAATACATATCGTACGACCCGTCACCTGATATACGTTCAAAGGCGGTATGAGGGGTGCGAATAGCACGACATGCCTCCATGCGGGCCTGTATATAGGGATCTTTGGATGAAACCAACACGTTAAAGATTTTCATATCGGTGCCGAACCTTACCGACTTGTCTTTGATAAGCCCAAGGGAGATGGCTTTCTCCAGGATCTGTGAAAAATAATAGTTAAAGACCATATTCCAATCGGAACCCCAAAAATCTTTTGTAAAGTCTAATGATAAATTGGCCAGTTTTAAAGCTGACTTTGTGTCAATAAAAAACCATTTCTTTCCATCGAATCGTAAATCCTTTATGACGTCTTGAATTTCTTCTGCGGTAATTTTATTAAAAAGGAGGCCTGTATGCAAATTATACTCAATCCTGTCGGCGCACATGTCGGGCAGTGGTTGTTCCAGAGCAAGATTCGATCCGTTGTCTGGGTCTACATCCCTAAGGGATAATCCACCGCATGCTAAAATCTCAAGAAGATCTGCTTCTGCCAGGAATTTTAGATGAATTTTATCCTGATACGAATGTTGATTTTCTGCGTATGAATTTGTCTTGCTCATGTGACCAAATAAATAATCCCCCGTATGAGAGAAAGCAGTATGGGAGGCATCGTGTAAAACCCCTGTAACCTGTTCCCCGACAGAACTCTCGAACATTTTCAATAGGGCCCAAACCCCAACGGAATGGTCATATCGGCTATAGGCGGGGACATGCCCAAAATAATAAAGGGCGCCAGATTGATCGACATTTTTGATTCGTTGCATGGGTTTTGAATCCAACAAAGCATAGACAATAGGGTGATCAGTTTTCTGAGGCCCAAATATTGTGGGAACAAGTTGTTGTTCGTCGGCTGCATAACCAAGAAACGAGCAGCAAATCAAAATAAAAGAAAGTCGAGAAATCAAACGTACCATTTTTAATCTTTCGATGGAATTTAATGACTTACTGTTACATAAATTTTAAATACTGACAAGGCTTTATCGATTGGAAGTATAATCGAGCCCATTTCATGCAGTAGATGTACTGAAATCGCTTGTTAAAACCCTTGCGCCATGCAACTGGTTTGGTGCAAAATATTTTTGCAATGATTGAGTATAAAACATTTTTTTCAAAGAAACTGCAGTCCCTCAAAGACGAGGGGCGGTACAGAATTTTCGCTGATCTTGAACGGTTAGCGGGGCAGGCCCCCTATGCGTTGCTGCATCATGGTGACCAAACGAAAAAGGTTATCGTGTGGTGCAGTAATGACTATCTGGGGATGAGCCACCATCCCGATGTTACCAACGCCTTTATCGAGGGTGCCCAAAAATACGGGGCAGGGGCGGGTGGTACGCGCAATATTTCCGGAACGTCGCATGCCCATGTTCTGTTGGAACAAACGGTGGCATCCCTTCACCATAAAGAATCCAGTCTGATTTTTAGTTCGGGATATACCGCGAACGAGGGGGCGTTATGTGCCCTTGGCGAGGGATTGCCCGACTGCGTTTTTTTCTCCGATGAAAAAAATCACGCATCCATGATTCAGGGTATCCGCCATAGCCAGGCAGAACGATACGTTTTTCATCACAATGACTTGGCTGATTTGCGTCATAAATTGGCAAGTGTGGATATAAAAAGACCCAAGGTTATTGTGTTTGTTTCAGTATATTCCATGGATGGCGATCGGGCCCCAATCAAGGAAATTTGTAACCTGGCAAAAGAATATAACGCGCTAACATTTTTGGACGAGGTTCATGCCGTTGGAATCTATGGCCCAATGGGAAATGGTGTGGCAGCCGAAATGGGGTTGGCGGATTCGATTGATATTATCCAGGGAAACTTTGCAAAGGCTTATGGCGTCGTTGGGGGATATATTGCGGCATCAAAAGAAATCGTTGATTTCGTCCGAAGCTATGCATCGGGATTCATTTTCACAACATCATTGCCCCCTGCTGTTGCGGCGGCGGCCCAAAAATCCATCGAAATCCTTAAAACTGACCAAACGTATCGGGATAAACTGCATCAGAATGTCAGACGGCTAAAGGACAGGCTGCGTGGGACGTCATTGGTTTTTAAGGATTCCGACAGCCATATCGTGCCCATTGTTGTGGGCGACCCGTTTTTGTGTCAAATCCTGGCGGAACGATTGTTGTCTGAATTTGGTATTTACGTTCAGCCCATTAATTACCCAACAGTCCCAAGGGGGCAGGAACGGTTACGGATTACGGTGACCCCGGCCCATACTGTTGATCAGATTGAGGAATTTGTGGAAGCCGTGCATTGGCTGTGGCGGGATCTTGGGATCTGTGGCTGAGGGGGGGTTGTGAAAACAGTATCAGTGTGTTCGGGTGTTATGGATCCCCCGGTCAAAGTCTGTCCTAGGACTCGATCCAGGACCGGAGGAAAACTGTAGTGAAGGCTACTTTGATGTCGCCCTCATGGGGCCGAGCTAGGGTTAATAACCTAGTCCTTGTCCAACTCCGTCCGGTGCCCTAGGTCCTGTCCATGTTAATAACCCTTTCTTTATCATTGTGCGAATCACGAGGTCTATGTACTGATCAGTTCTTATTATTGCGGTGTTATCTGGTATTAGGTGGTTTGCCGGATCTGCTATGGCCTTCATTGTTGTATTTACTGGACCCAGGATCATATCAAACGGCTGGGCACCTATAGCTCTTGTCAAGACCTCCTGTGGTGACAGAATGATCTGCAGATTGACTGTCCCTGGCGTCGCCCAGCTGGTCGCCGTGGTGAGCACTATTGCGGCCGAGATTGCTTTTATGTAATTCATTTTCTATTCCTTTTCCTTATGATATAACTAAGTTGTTCCTTAAATCAACATTGCCTGACAGGATTTGTCGACTTTATAAGTCGCTTTATTGCGTCCTATATGTTTTAGTATGCGGGGGGGGGTTAATTCTAGGTTAATTTTGCAATTTATTTTTTGCGCAAATAACTTGCACGCTGTGTTAAAAAGGGTATTATTATGCAGTTTAACTTGATTTTAATACTTTAACCTAAGGTCAATGCAAGAATCCCCAAAAAGCTTCGTTGTTCTTGGTATCCTAGGGCCTGGTTTGCTTTGTCGGGCTGCGCCCTGCACGCCACGACGTCGTTGCGAGGAGTGTAGCAACGAAGCAATCCAGGATTGCCCAGGCTCTGTCCCTGAACCCCGCATCACACAAGGCCACCCCCCGTCATCCCGTGGCTTGACCACGGGATCCACAACGGAATACATGGTTCCCGTGGTCAAGCCACGGGATGACGGGGTAATTCTTGTAAGCCGACAAGAAAAAGACAGGCATATCCCCCGCCAAAAAATCCTGTACCCATGCTAAAATCTGTCCTTAAAACTCTTACACTGTTTATCGCCGCCTTGGCAGGCATTGCTGCCTGTGTTTTCTTTGTCTTTTATTATTACGGTCGTAGTTTGCCGGGGTATCAGTACTTAAAGGACTATCAGCCAGCAATGATGAGCCGCCTATATGCCAATGATTTGCAACCGTTAAAGGAATTTGCCAAGGAAAGGCGAATTTTTGTCCCAATCGATACGATGCCGCCCTTGTTGATCAAAGCATTTTTGGTGGCGGAGGATAAAAATTTTTATTCTCACCCTGGGGTTGATCCCCTAGGTTTGCTTCGGGCCTTTATCAAAAACACAATCAGGGGGCATTGGGGGGCGAATCCGACGGGTGCCTCCACCATTACACAGCAAGTCGCGAAAAACTTTTTGATTGGCAATGAACGGTCTTTGGCGCGCAAAGTTAAAGAAGCGATCATGTCTGTTCGTTTGGAATCGGCACTTTCAAAAAATCGCCTGTTGGAGCTTTATCTCAATGAAATTTATTTAGGTCTTAGAAGCTATGGTGTAGGGATGGCGGCTTTGACTTATTTTGACAAGAAACTTGATGATCTGACTCTGTCAGAATGTGCATTTTTGGCGTCCTTGCCAAAGGCCCCCTCAAACTATCATCCCCTTAAAGAACAAAAAAAGGCCAAGGAACGCCGTGATTGGGTTATTCATCGCCTGGCGGAGGAGGCTATCATAACGAATTCAGAGGCCGCAACGGCCCAACAAGAACCCCTGACGATCACATCAAAAGAATTACCCATGGTACAGGCAGATTATTTTGCAGACGAAGTTCGTCGTGAACTGGGACAAAAGTTTGGGGATAAAGCCATTTTCACAAAGGGTTTTCGTGTCTTAACAACGTTAGATCCGGCGCTGCAGGGGTATGCCGAAAAAAGCTTAAGATTGGGCCTGGCTGACTATGACAAAAGACATCATTGGCGGGGGCCTGTTGCCAGAATTAATGTAACCGACAGCACCGCCAGGGGTCCCGATTCTGTGTGGGCCAGGGATCTTGGAAAAATCCCGGCGGTTCCGGGCATGCAGGGCGCGCGACTGGCAGTTGTTTTGACGCCTGCCCAAACTGCCTTAGTTGTTGGGTTTAAAAACGGGGAAATATCAGCCTTGGTTAACTCACCATTTAAGGGGGTGCTTGAGTCCCTGTCCATGGGGGATGTTGTGTTGGTCGCAGGAGATGCGTTATTTCAAATTCCAGAGGTAACCGGCGGAATTGTTGTAATGGATGCTAATACAGGGCATGTGCTTGCCCTGAGCGGTGGATACGATTACGCGATCAGCCAATTTAATTGTGCAACCCAAGCGCGCCGTCAGCCGGGTTCGGCATTTAAGCCCTTTGTTTATTTGGCTGCCCTTGAACGGGGATATACAAGGGATACGATTATTGATGATGCTCCTGTGAACGTGAGTCTGGGCAGGGGGATGGGCGTTTATTCCCCTCAAAATATTACGAAACAATCAAATGGCCCTTGTCCGCTTTATCAGGGCGTGGAATTTTCACGCAATCAAATGACAGTTCGTCTGGCCATGCAAATCGGGATGCGGGCCGTTCAAAATATTGCGTATCGTTTTAACATTACCGACTATATGCCACTGCAGCTTGCGATGGCTTTGGGGGCGGGTGGAACAACGTTAACGCGCTTGACGGCGGCTTATGCCACAATTGTGAATGGTGGAAAGAAAATCACCCCGATTTATTGTCATCAGGTTGAAAATTGGAAGGGTGAAATTGTTTATGAACCGCATAATGGGGATGAACAAATCATTGACGCGGACATCGCCCAAACAATGACGGATATTCTGCAGGGTGTCGTGGAACGGGGTACGGCAAGGCGCCTTTTACCACTAGCGCAGGAGCTGGATATTGTCCTGGGTGGGAAAACGGGATCGACAAATGATTACAAAGATGCCTGGTTTATTGGATTTGTTCGAACAAAGGACGGGCGAACGCTTTTAATAGGAACATTTGTTGGCTTTTTTGTGCCAAAATCATTAGGCGAGGGCGAAACGGGCTCTCGCGTGGCTTTGCCGATTTTTGAATCTTTTGTAAGGGATTTAGAAATTTCTAAATTAAATTCGAAGTGAAAATTTACTTGAAAATTAATATGATTTTAACTACTAAATGTTATTGTGGTGATTGAGTGGATATATAGATATACCTAGAGCGCACTTCCTTTGGTCATTTGTAAGGATTATAAATCCAGACGAGGCAATTTAGATTGTGAATCTGCTCTAATTTGTATTTTAACATAAATTTTTTACAAAAGGAAAACAACATGAATTCATTAAAATTAATTTCATTGGCGCTTGCGGTACCCTTTGTTGTCGGTAGTGCATTTTCAGCGAATCTTCAAGAACCAGGATCACCTAGACTTGAAAGACACGATTCGTTTGCAGATCTTGCGGCAGTTCCTGATGCGCAAAGACGGGTATTTGAGGCGAAATATGAAGACCTTCAGAATGAAATGCGTGTCGTTTTGCAGAAAGCCCAAGAATTAAGCGAAGCAGCTAAAATGTTCCCCGAAGGGTCTCGACAACAGCGTTCATTTGATGGAATACACCGCAAATTACAGGATGCAGGAATGATTCTCTATCAAGCTCGAGTATACGGCGGACAGAATTATAGCGGCATTGGTCTTGCTTATGATGATCCCAGGACGCAGCGTGTGGTAGAGCACGATACTAATTCGTCTAAACCGTATAGCCAACGGCCTGATGCTAGTGGAACTAATTTACCCGGCTTGGAAAGCCTTTCGGTAGTCGCTGATGAAACGAGGCTTAATGCAGGGAATGGGCTTAATCAATTGTATCCTGAATATCATGCACCTAAAAAATAAGCTTATAGGGCACTGATATTTAATGTAACGAGATCAAAAAATACGATGTCAGAGCTTATATACCCCTCTTACATGATTTTCCGTGCATTCTCTCATAAACTATGTCAAGTATAGCTCTATGAATAAAATTTTATCTCCGCAACTTCGAACAGACCTTTTAAAACGTCACAAAACAGAAAGGGATGGTCGCATCCGTG
>JAPLOP010000031.1 GCA_026400645.1 Alphaproteobacteria bacterium
TATAAGACGGTATCGATTCTGGGTAAGACCGACAGAGGTGTTATGGCCCATTATTGAATCGGGAGCCGGATGCCTTAATTGGGCAAGTCCGGTTCTGAGGAGGGGGGAAGCTTGAGTGATTGGCTTCCTCTACTCAACTTTTTTGACGGAGGCGTCGCGCATGCTTGGTTTGAGTTCGAATATTGAAACGCAGGACGCATATTCAATTAATCGAAACTTTGATTTTGTTGTGTCTCGTGCATGGTCAAACCTCGGTAATTTAATAAATATAGTCCATAATGTTTCACGTGAAACAAAAGCTGTCGGTGTCTTTCATAAAGGACATAGTTATGATTTGGAGATTTTAGATGCACAAAAAAGGTGGTCATTTGAGTATTCCGTATTTAATAGCGCAACAGATCCGACTGGCAAAATTATTACAATAAAAAACGTACAGGAGTAGGTGATGGGAAAAATTATTGTTATTGCCAATCAGAAGGGGGGGGTTGGAAAAACGACAACCTCTGTTAATGTGGCGACGGCTTTGGCGGCGGTCGAAAGAAAGGTTCTTTTGATTGATATGGACCCGCAGTCGAATGCTTCTACTGGCGTAGGGATAACAAAAAAGAACAGAGCATACACAACGTATGACTTGCTGATTGGTCGTTGCACCATGGGCGAATCGTTACACAAAAGCATTATCCCTGGTTTGACAATAATACCAGCGGGCATAGAGCTGATTGGTTCCGAAATAGAGCTCGTCAGTGCGCAAAGCAGGGAGGGCGTTCTAAAGAAAATCATCACACCCTACAAGCAAATGTTTGATTATGTCATTATTGATTGCCCACCATCCATGGGATTGCTTACGTTAAATGCAATGGTTGCGGCTGATTGCGTTTTGGTCCCCCTGCAGTGCGAATATTATGCCCTCGAGGGGCTCAGTTACCTCCTTCACTCAATTCAAAAAATTAAACAGAATTTCAATAAAGACCTAAGTTTGTTTGGTGTTGTGCTGACGATGTATGACCGGAGAAGTTCGCTTTGCGCGCAGGTGGCATCCGATGTTCGTATGCACCTGAAAGACAAAGTTTTTAAAACAATCATACCCAGAAACATAAAAGTGTCAGAGGCCCCTTCCCACGGGAAGCCTGTCCTTCTTTATGATGTCGGGTGCGTTGGATCAAAGGCATATATGGAATTGGCAAAAGAAATTCTTGTAAAAGCAGAAGGGAAGAAGGGTGATGGGCGGTAATAATACACTAGGTCGCGGACTGTCGGCATTGTTGGGCGATATTGGATATGAGAATGATCGGGTGCAGCAATCTTTGAATAGGGACGAGGTTCTGACGGAGAGTTTATATCCAGGTAAAATGCAGCCAAGGCAAAATTTTGATCCGGAGAAGCTGGAGGCCCTGGTTGAATCTGTAAAATCAAAGGGCATCCTGCAGCCTATATTGGTCCGACGGTTTGAGGAAGACAAATATGAAATCATTGCTGGCGAGCGCAGGTGGCGAGCGGCACAAACGGCAGGTCTTAAAAAGATGCCTGTCATTATTTTGGATTGTTCTGATAGCGAAGCGCTAGAAATCGGGCTGATTGAAAACCTTCAGCGCGACGATTTGAATCCTGTGGAGGAGGCCGAGTCCCTGCAAAGGTTACTTGATCAGCACAATAAGACTCAGGAAGAAGTCGCGCAAGCAATCAGCAAAAGCCGTAGTTATGTTGCTAACATGTTGCGACTCAATCAGCTTCCCGATGGTGTGAAAAAAATGCTTCGTGATAATGTGTTGACAGCCGGTCATGCGCGAAGCCTTTTGAATACGGATAACATAGAAGAGCTTGCTAACAAAATTGTTTCAGAAAAACTGACCGTACGCGAGGCAGAGAGTTTGGCCAAAAAGTCGAAAACACCCCCATCGCAATCTCCTGTGGATCAGGATGCCGCATTGATAGCCGAAAAAATAGGCGAAGCGGTAAGGATGAAGGCAAAGCTTAATATCACAAGGCAGGGTGGGACGCTCACGCTCTATTTTCGCGAATATGATCAGCTTGATGATTTGCTTGATAAATTACAGGTTAATTAGGGGGTTCTCTTTCTCCGCCCCAACAAGGGAGGCGCAAAAAGAAAGACAGTCATCTTTGGTGGGTAGACAATTATTCACAACCCACCAGCGTTCTGTCTGATCTAGCATCTCCCCGAGCGCCCGACCAGGTTTGATGTTGATCTTTAAAAGGTCCGCACCATTCAAAGGGAAATGATTGTCGCCTTGGTCGGAAAGTTTCGCCAACGCGGTTTCACAAAAAGAAATTCGTCCCTCATCATGCATTGATGTACGCAGGAAAATCCAATCCGTTGCATGCTCCTTTCCATATTTATGGTAAACCCACCGCAAATCGTCCACATGGATAATTGATTCAATGGTTTCGAGGGCTCTGGTCTGTTTGCAAGAAAGCCGAAAATTCTTTTGATAAAAATTTCCATCACGCTGTGAATAAGACCGGAACAGAGTAAAAAAACGTCGCAAAGGAAATTCATTCGCTGAGCTGTCTGGAATGCTAAAATGTGCTTCAAGCTGGATTAAGTTTTGCAAAAGCGTAACATCCGGATCCGCATCGTAAAGCACAGAAAAAATCGCGTCAGCAATCATGCGATCGATGGCTTGCAAGGGATTTCTCGCCTTTAAAAGCTTGATGATTTCTCGTTGAATTCGCTCGGTGGATAAATTCCCAAGGCCCTTCCTCATCTGACGTAAGGCCGGAATCGCCGCGGGCATTCCCCTTCCATGGGTGGCCAAAAACCTATAATACCGAAGGATTCTCAAGTAATCCTCCTTGATGCGCATGGCGGGGTCGCCTATGAACCGAATCACGCCATTAGCCAGGTCATCTTTCCCCCCAAAGAAATCGAACATCCGTCCATCTGCATCCAAATAAAGTGCATTGATGGTAAAATCACGGCGGCTGGCATCCTCCAGCCAATCGGTTCCAAACTCAACAACGGGATGACGCCCATCGGTTTTGCAATCTCGGCGGAGGCTTGTAACCTCAAAGGCCATATCCCCCACGACCGCTGTTATGGTTCCAAATTGAATGCCGGTTGGAATTGTTTTGACGTTATGTCGCCTTAAGGCATTTACCACCATCTGCGGCGGAGCAGCAACAGCAATATCAATATCGTGAATCGGCAAGCCAAGTAACGAATCACGCACGCATCCACCGACAAGCCTTGCCTCGATTCCACTGTTGGCAAAAAGCTGAAATAGGGCGGAAATTTGGGGTCCCTGCAGTATGGGGAAACTCATCATAAAAAATTGACGGCACAATCATTAAAAAATGTACTTTGAAGTGTACTCGTTATAAATGAATTTGCGCACTCATATTCTTGGTATCCTCTGATAAAAACGCCAAAATTACCCACGAGCGAACGATAAATGCATCTGGATTTATGAATTAACTTGCTTCCTGTGTTGGTTTTGTATATTTTGATGTTACTGTCCCCTTCGTCTAGAGGCCTAGGACATCGCCCTCTCATGGCGGCAACACGGGTTCGAATCCCGTAGGGGACACCAAAACGAAACTCTAATGACATCCTGTGGCTCATAGCCGTTGGTTTTGGGGTATGTATTGCACAGAGCGTCCTTAGCTCAGCTGGATAGAGCGGCGGCCTTCTAAGCCGTAGGTCAGAGGTTCGAATCCTCTAGGACGCACCAAAATTCACGATCGTACCCGGGCTCGTGTGGGTATTTTCGGATCATATCATTTTATTCATGAGTTCATATTAATTTTAAGTTATCGAGACAAAGGTTACCCCCGCGCATGACTTCTCTTCGTAATATCGCCATTATCGCCCACGTTGACCACGGAAAAACAACACTTGTTGATAGTATGCTAAAGCAAAGCGGAATTTTTCGCCTTAATCAAGCAGTTGCTGAACGGGCAATGGATTCCAACGATTTAGAGCGCGAGCGTGGCATCACCATTCTTGCAAAGTGTACGTCCCTTAGCTGGAAAGATGTCCGAATCAATATCGTCGACACACCAGGACATGCCGATTTTGGCGGCGAAGTTGAACGGATCCTGAGTATGGTTGATGGTGTTGTATTGCTGGTTGATGCAGCCGAAGGGCCTATGCCACAGACAAAATTCGTTTTGACCAAGGCTCTTAACCTGGGGTTGCGGCCAATTGTTGTCATTAACAAAATTGATCGTTCTGATGCCCGTCACGAAGAAGTCCTGAATGAAGTTTTTGATTTATTTTCAGCCCTAGAGGCCAGCGATGATCAGCTTGATTTTCCGGTTATTTTTGCATCTGGCCGAAGCGGCTGGGCAGTTAAAGATTTGTCAGAACCAAGAACCGACATTGCGCCGTTGTTCGACCTGATCCTTGAGCATGTTCCAGAACCAATCGCAGACCAAAATGCCCCATTCAGTATGTTGGTGACAACCCGTGAATACGATCCCTATCTTGGCCGTGTGCTAACGGGACGAATTTATGGCGGATCGATTAAACTAAACATGCCAATCAAGGTTCTTGATGGCAGCGGCAAGGTTGTTGAAACAGGAAAAGCCACAAAAATTTTAACCTTCCGTGGATTGGAACGTATCCCCGTTGACCAAGCAGAGGCTGGTGATATTATCGCGATCGCTGGTTTGGAAAAAGCAACCGTTGCTGATACGATTGCTGCGCTTGAGGTTGACGTGGCCCTGCCATCGATTCCAATTGATCCACCAACATTGGCCATGACATTTTCGATTAATGATTCCCCCTTGGCCGGTAAAGAGGGTACAAAATTAACATCACGTATTCTTCGTGAACGATTGATGCGCGAAGTCGAAGGTAATATCTCGATTCGGATCAAAGAAACAGAAGACAAGGATGCGTTTGAGGTTGCTGGTCGTGGTGAATTGCAGCTAGGTGTTTTGATTGAAACCATGCGACGCGAAGGGTTCGAGCTGTCCATCAGTCGTCCCCGCGTATTGTATCAGACAGACGAAGCCGGGCAACGCCTTGAGCCGGTCGAAGAAATTCAAATCGACGTTGATGATGATTACGTTGGGGTTGTGGTTGAATCCATGAGTCAGCGCAAGGCCGAGATGACCGACATGCGTCCATCCGGCGGTGGCAAAACACGAATCATCTTTATTGGGCCATCACGCGGATTGATTGGATATCATGGTCCGTTCTTAACGGAAACACGTGGCACCGGAATCATGAGTCGTGTCTTTCATTCTTATGGCCCCTATCGCGGTCCCATCGGCGGACGTCACAACGGCGTTTTGATTTCAAACGGAAATGGCGACGCTGTTGCCTATGCCCTTTGGAAGGTTGAGGAGCGCGGACAGCTTTTTGTGAACCCAGGTGAAGCCCTTTATGAAGGCATGATCATCGGTGAAAACAGTCGCGATAATGACCTGGAGGTTAACGCCCTTCGTGGTAAGCAATTAACCAACGTTCGGGCATCCGGCAAGGATGAAGCCATTCGTTTGACGCCACCACGCATCATGACACTAGAGCAAGCCATTGCGTATATCGAGGAAGACGAACGCGTCGAGGTCACGCCAAAATCGATTCGTTTGCGCAAGGCGATCCTGTGCCCCAATGACAGAAAACGGGCAGAGCGCGGCTCAAAAGAAAGATAGGGTTCAGTCTCTGGTGTAGCCCTGGGGACGGCGCATTATGCCATAGACAAATAATGAAAAATAGACGACACTGAAAAATTATGAATTGCTTGCTTTGCGCATAAAGTGAATGAAGGGTTCGTCAAATTTTCTTTCCTATTGCTAATATGGATTTAGATCCAATTATAATTCTTGGTCTTGGAACCTTGGGTGGAATTGCCTCTGGGATGCTGGGTATTGGAAGTGGTGTCGTCATAACGCCCGCCCTTATTATGATTGGGATCCCCTCCTTTGTCGCTATTTCATCGCAGCTTAACAATGCGATTGGGACAAATCTGATTGGCTTTATGGGATATTGGCGTCGACGGGATGTTGATTTGGGGTTGGCGGGATACCTGTTTGTTGGGGGTGTCCTCGGGGCCTTTTCAGAGCTTTTTTTGTTGGGATGGATTCACCAATACAAGCCACCCCAATCTTTTATGCAATTGACGTATGTGTTGGTTTTGGGCATTTTGGGAATGGCGATGCTGTCCCAAAATATTCACAATATGCTTCATCCTAGAAATAAACATTCCAACAAAACAGTGATGATGCGTCGCTGGATGATCTATTTTCCCTTTCATAAAATCTTTACAAGGGCACGCACAGAAATCAGTATTTTGGTCCCGCTTGTCGTTGGATTTGCGACAGGCCTTTTAACGTCAACCTTGGGTGGCGGTAACAGCCTTTTTATGATGCCAATTGTTGGGTATTTAATTGGTCGCAGCACGCCGGTTATTTCCGGGACATCTTTATTGGCAGGGTTTGCGATTACGCTTGCTGTGACACTTGTTCATGCATTAAATAGCGAGCCTTTTGATATCGTGATTGTTTTCATGCTGTTGATCGGGGGGATTCTGGGATCCAGAATTGGCGTTCGTCTGGGCTATATCTTTCCAAGGCCTTATTTGGGGATTCTGGGGGCATCAGTCATATTAATGATTTGTTCTAAGTTTGCTTATGATTTGATGGTGGCGGCTAGTGGCGGAATCGATTCTGCGGCGGGGATTCATCCCCTGGGATGTCAGTGTCCGTCAATGGATCATCGATTGCTTGTGGCCGAAGAATTTTATACAACGGGGGCCCGCTTTATCGTTCGACTGGCGGTGGATTGGCCAAATCTTTACACATTTATTGGTATCGCTGGTGTTGTTTTGATTTCTATTCTGATAGAGCAAATTCTTCAACGTTTTGTCGCCGTTTCTCCAAGGATGCGTCGATGAAAAGGATTTTTCTTCGTATCTTGGTTGCTTTTCCATTGGCTGTGCTTATCGTATGGCTTTTTACGGGGTTTGAAAATACCGGAAGGAAAGCGGCCTATGTTAACGTGTACGATTGGTATGGAATGCTTTCAAAGGATGTCATCCGCCAGTTTGAACAAGAAACAGGTATTCACGTACGATATGATATGTATGACAATAACGAAGTTCTGGAGGCTAAGCTTCTGGCTAGCAATCCGGGATATGATGTTGTTTTTCCCTCGGCCAGCCCCTATGTGGCGCGGCAAATTGCAGCCCATGTTTACCAACCCCTTAACAAAACCCTTTTGCCGAATCTTTGCGATCTGGATCCATTGATTACCGAAAAGATGGTAAAAATTGATGCGGGTATGGTGTATTCGATTCCCTATTATTGGGGGACACTGGGCATTGCTTTTGACGTGGACAAGGTTTCGGCTTTGCTTCCGGGGGTGGCGTTGGATGGATATCATATCCTTTTTGATAAGAAAAATCTTGAACGCCTTGCGCCGTGTGGTGTTAGTTTCTTGGAAGAAGCTGTTGATGTATTTCCCTTGGTATTGGCCTACCTTGGCCGGGATCGGCACAAAGAAAACATCGCTGATTTGGATGAATCTTTTCGTTATTTGTTGACGGTTCGTCCCTATATCAGGCGGTTTACATCATCCCGGTTTATCAATGATTTGGTGATGGGTGATATTTGTATTGCGCAGGCATGGTCGGGTGAATCCCAGCGTGCGGTTGCGGAGGGTAAATCCTTGGGGCGAAATATTCGCTATATTATTCCAAAAGAAGGGACGACCCTTTGGATTGATTGCATTGCGATCCCAGCGGGTGCTCCAAACCCAAAAAATGCACATCGTTTTATTAATTTTTTGCTTCGCCCCGATATTAGTGCCAAGATAACCAATCATTCATCGATCGCCACAGCCGTTCAAAAAGGGATCCCGTTCGTTAAGGCGTCCATACGTGACGATGTGACAGTTTTTCCATCACAGGAGGTTATGAGCCGCCTTCAGTTGGATGTCCCACAAGATGGAAGTGAAAGCAGTCTGGCTTATGATCGCCAGCGAACACGGGCGTGGGCAAAAGTACGTTTGGGGAGGGAATAAACCAATGCCACCATTAATACGCACAACGCGCCAATTGGAATCCTGGCAGGATCCAATGGCCAAGCCTTATATTCAGCTAGAAAACCTTAGTAAAAGTTATGGCGCAACCCAGGCGGTTCGGGGTGTTTCTCTGTCCATTTATAATGGTGAGCTCTTTTCGTTACTGGGGGGGTCGGGCTGCGGAAAAACAACGCTGTTGCGCATGTTGGCGGGTTTTGAAAAACCAACATCTGGCCGCATTTTGATTGATGGTGTGGATGTAACCGATTGGCCGCCCTATAAACGTCCCGTTAATATGATGTTTCAGTCTTATGCGCTTTTCCCACATATGAGCGTGTATCAAAACATTGCCTTTGGTTTAAAACAGGGCAGGGGCATGAATAAGGCGGAAATTCATGAACGGGTCCAGGATGGGCTTGAATTGGTGCAAATGCTTGCCTATGCGGATCGAAAACCACACCAACTTTCGGGTGGTCAAAAGCAGCGTGTTGCTTTGGCCCGAAGCCTGGTCAAGGAGCCAAAACTTCTTTTACTGGACGAGCCATTGGCAGCCCTGGACAAGAAGCTCCGCGAGCAAACGCAATTTGAATTGGTCAATATTCAGGAACGCGTTGGTATTACCTTTGTGCTGGTGACGCACGACCAAGAAGAAGCCATGACAATGTCGACGCGAATGGCTGTTATGGAGGAAGGGCGCATTCGTCAGGTTGGTGTTCCGCATGATATTTATGAATTCCCAAGCTCGCGATATGTGGCGGAATTTATCGGCAGTATGAATATTTTCGAGGGGATCGTCGTCGAGGACGAACCAGACCATGTCTTGATTGAATCACACGAAGCGGGTTGTTTTTTGTATGTGACACACGCGGCGGCTATGCCAGTTGGATCGCAGGTGGCGGTGGCTATTCGTCCAGAAAAGGTGATGCTTTCGCAGACCCCGCCTGTGGGGAATCGAAATTGCACAAAAGGCGTGGTCAAGGAAATTGCCTACCTTGGGGATATGTCTATTTATTACGTCCAGCTGGAATCGGGGAAGGTTGCCCAGGCTGCCTTGCCAAACTTGCTTCGGTTGTCAGAGCGGGGCGTTAAATGGGATGACGAGATTTACCTATTTTGGCGTGCAGAGAACGGGGTCGTTCTGGCGATATGATTGATCATTTTTCCCATTCATGGCACCAGTGGCGGCAAAGAATCCAGAATTTCATGGATAGTTTCGTCATTGTCCTGCCCTATGTATGGCTTTTTCTTTTCTTTTTTATTCCCTTTTTGCTGATTTTTAAGATTAGCTTTTCACAAGTCATTGTGAGCATGCCCCCTTTTGGGCCGGTGGTGGAATGGCTTGGTGATCAGGTCCTTCATGTCCATCTGAATTTGAAAAATTATTCCGTGCTGTTCACGGATCCATTTTATGGGGCTGCTTTTGTGTCATCAGTTGGGATCGCAAGTGCGTCCACGGTTTGTTGTCTGATCCTTGGGTATATGATGGCTTATGGCATTAGTCGGGCCAATGAAAGACTGCGCCCTATCCTTTTGTTGTTTGTTGTTTTGCCGTTTTGGACATCTTTTTTGATTCGTGTTTATGCCTGGTTGAGCTTGCTTAGCTCTCAGGGTATTGTTAATTCCTTGTTGATGTGGCTTGGTGTGATCGATCAGCCGCTTGTTTTGCTGGATAATTCCTATGCGGTTTGCGCGGGTATCGTTTACTGTTATTTACCCTTTATGATTTTACCAATTTATGCAGCCCTGGAAAAAATTGATTCATCATATATTGAGGCTGCTTTTGATTTGGGCTGCACGCCGTGGAGAGCATTTTGGAGCATTACAGTCCCCCTGTCTAAAAAGGGGGTTCTGGCTGGTTGTGTATTGGTGTTTATTCCAACCATTGGGGAATTTGTTATCCCGGAAATTCTGGGGGGGCCCGATACGGTCACGATCGGCCGTGTTTTGTGGTGGGAGTTTTTTAACAATCGTGATTGGCCGCTGGCCTGTGCGTTGGCAGTGACGATGGTTTTGTTGTTTATTGCGCCGATTATGGCGTTTCAGCGGCATCGACTTCGTGATAACGAAGAAGGGGGATATTGACCCATGCGACGAATGTCTACCTCTGGAACGGTTGCGTTGATTTTTGGATATGCATTTTTATATTTGCCCATTCTTTTCCTGGTTGTATTTTCGTTTAACGAATCACGTTTACCGGGTGTATGGACGGGTTTTTCATTGAAATGGTTTCACCTGCTTTTTGATAACGAAGATTTGTTGGCGGCGGTTGTAACCAGTTTTCAGATTGCTTCAATGGCTGCAACGGGGGCTGTTGTTTTGGGGACTCTTGCAGCAGTTTCAATGGTTCGATTTGGGGTTTTTTATGGGCGAACGCTTTTTGGTGGGCTGATTTCGGCCCCCCTTGTCATGCCAGAGGTTATCACGGGGCTTGCTCTATTATTGACGTTCGTCAGTTTGGAGCGAATCATTGGTTGGCCATCGGAACGCGGTATGATGACCGTCACGATCGCCCATACGACGTTGGCGATGGCATATGTTTATTTAATTGTTCACTCAAGGCTGCAGGATTTTGATCTAAGTCTTGAGGAGGCCGCTCTCGATCTGGGCGCAAAGCCTGTGAAAGTTTTTTTCCAGATTACCCTGCCAATCATAGCGCCGGCGTTATTATCCGGATGGTTGTTGGCTTTTGCCCTATCCCTTGATGATGTTATTATTGCCAGTTTTCTGTCGGGCCCGGGGGCGACCACACTTCCCATTCTGATCTTTTCCAGCTTGCGATTGGGGATAACACCGGAAATCAATGCCCTTGCAGCAATCATCATTGGCATTGTCAGCCTGGGCGTGACCGTTGCTGGCTTTTTGCTCGTCAGGAAGCGAGTCTATTAAAAGCCGCTCGACGCGCGTAAGCGAGGCCAATGCAAGATCCCTATGTAACTTCTGACCCCTCAGGGGTATCCATGCCCTTGTGCGCTTTAGCGAGTGCCTTGACCAAGGATAGCAGTTGTTTCTTTACAGATTCATCCTGAATTGCTGTAAAGTGTCGGATCATCTCTATGGTCATGGGGGTTATAAGGTTTGGCGCTTTATAGGGGGCTTGGTTTGCTTCTCGCAAGCCACCCGGCGCGCTATCACTTTCCAGAATATCCTCAAAAAAATATTCGATTGGTACCTGAAGGATTTGGCTCATCTGAAATAGACGGCTGGCCCCTATTTTGTTGGTCCCGCTTTCATATTTTTGTACCTGTTGAAAGGTGAGGCCCAGGGATTCCGCAAGTCTTTCTTGTGTCAATCCCAGCAAACTTCGACGTAACTTGACGCGTGAACCAATGCATACATCAATAGGGTACGGTTGATTCTTTGTTTTGGTTTTTTGTGTCATTGCTCCTCCTGTGGCCCAAGAAGTAACCGATTGATAAAAATCCTATAAGTAGTATGCCAAAGGGTATTTCTTTCCATTGGCCGTATATTGTGCGCGTGATGAGGTGACGAGGAAGGGTAAAATCTATAAAACCTATTTTATCAAGGTCAAGGTGATAAAGAATATTCCCGTAAGCATCGATAACCGCCGAGATGCCGTTATTGGCGACTCTTACGAGAGGAAGCCCCTCCTCGATTGCTCTTACACGAACAATCGACAGATGCTGATAGGGACCATTAGTGCGGCCATACCATGCATCATTTGTTATATTTAGAATCCATTCAGGGTTCGACTGGGTCAACCTTACATCATACTGAATGACGTATCCAGGGAAAATCGCTTCATAACAAATTAATGGACTGAATGCAGGCAGCCCATCAACGACCATGGTTTTAACGCCTTTTCCTGGGGTGTAATCAAACGTGCCAGCCGTTAATTTCTTAAAAAGAAACACCTTTTTAAGGGGAATGTATTCGCCAAAGGGGACCAGATGAAATTTATCATACCATTTCAAAATATCGCCGTGATCATCGAGGGCAAAAAGACCGCTCCTCATTTCGCCGGGCAAATGGTGCGTTGCCCCAATCAGAAGGATCCCATTCTGTGGCACTGCGTGTGTAATTTTTTCGATAGCGGCTGAATCTTGGTTGAAAAGAAAGGGAACAGAAGCCTCCGGCCAAATAACGGCGTGCAAAGGTTTTTCCGATGTTAGCTGAGACAAAGCAACATGAAGATCAAGGTTTCTTGCCAGATAAGCAGGGGTAAATTTTTCACCCTGGGGAATGCAGGGTTGAATCAGTCGCATGTTGATTTCTGTATTGCCAAGAGATTTTGCGTGCTCTAGGCGGCAGGATCCGGCGATCCAAAGAACTGAAAGCACCGCGAAGGCGCCAACTATAAGCGGCTTGGATCGGCTAGCCAATACGCAGGCGCAGAATATTGTGATCAGGGACAAGCCATAAATGCCGATAAAGGCTGTGGTTTGCAAGATTGGCAAGGGACACGCATATCCCACAAGGTTCCAGGGGAAACCCGTCAGTATGTGCCCCCGTGTCCATTCAAACAGCGACCAAAAGGCCGAAAATAACAGGACTTGGGAAACCGGCGTTCGTTGATAAAAAACGGTCAGCGCGCAAGCAAGCGCAGGAAAAAGCCCCAGCAACAACGGTAACCCGATTATCGGTATTGGCATTAAATAACCAAGGCCCACGGTCTTAAAGGCAAATCCCACCCAATAAAGCCCGGTTAGGAAATAACCAAAACCAAATGTCCATCCCAACAAGAATGCAGTCTTAATATTTTTTGTCTGGTAAAGGATATAAAGAAGCCCGGAAAACAGAGGGATTAGAATCGCTCCCATATGATAGGGGGCAAAGGCAAAGCATGACGCAGCACCAAGACAGAAACAGAGCAAGTATTTGTCGATCATTAATTTTGTAATCCATGAGGATAAAGAATTATGGTATACTCTCATTCTTGAAAAAAACAAGAAAGAATTTATATGCAGTCTTTGATTCGTCTTTCTAGGCCCTGTGTTGGCCCAGAGGAACTTTTGGGTGTTAAGCGGGTTCTGGAGGCCGGATATCTTGGGATGTCATCCGAGGTAAAGGCCCTTGAGGAGGAATTGGCGGAATTCATTGGTTCGGGCCGTCATGTTGTGTGCGTTAATACAGGGACCTCTGCCTTGCAATTGTCAATTCAGGCCTGTGGTATTGGGGCGGGGGACGAAGTCCTGGTCCCGACATTGACCTATGTGGCCTCTTTCCAGGCTGTATCTGCGACTGGGGCGATTCCGATCCCGTGTGATGTTGATCCCCGGACAGGTTTTTTGGATGTGGAGGATGCCAAGCGGCGCGTCACATCCAATACAAAAGCCATCATGCCTGTTCATTATGCCAGCGGTTTTGGTGCCCTTGATGCTGTTTATGAATTGGCCAAGGATCATCAATTGCGCGTTATCGAGGATGCGGCCCATAGTTTCGGGGGAACCTATAAGGATAAGCCCGTTGGCGCCATTGGGGATATCGTTTGTTTTAGTTTCGATGGAATCAAAAACATCACCTGCGGAGAGGGCGGTGCCATTGTGACCAGTGATTCTGTGGTGGCCAACAGGATTAAAGATGCGCGCCTTTTGGGGGTGGAGAGGGATACCGAAAAACGATATGCAAAACAGCGTAGTTGGGATTTTGATGTAACGGAACAGGGTTGGCGGTATCACATGAATGATTTGATGGCAGCCATAGGACGGGAGCAATTAAAGAAACTGCCTGAATTTGTGGAAAAACGCCGCCATATTGTCCAACGGTACAAGGATTTTTTTGAGGGACATTCGGTGGTTGGTGTTCTTGATATTAATAGCCCTGGGACGGTTCAGCATATTTGCCCCATTGTTTTAAAGTCGGGCGACAGGGATGGTTTGCGACACTATTTGTTGGATAATAACATCGAAACAGGTCTGCATTACAAGCCAAACCACCTGTTGACGAAATACAGTCGTGGGTATAGTTTGCTACAGGCCGAATCGTTGTTTGAGAAATTGTTGACGCTGCCGATTCACCCCTTGTTAGAGGATGCCGATATCGACAGAATCACAGATAGAATTCAGAAATGGGTTGATGGCAATGCATAAAAAAATCGTTTTTGGGTGCGACCATGCGGGGTTTGATCTGCAGTCTTCTTTGGTGCGGTGGGCAGAGGGGGCCGGCCATATCGTAACGGATTGCGGAACTTTCGACGGGCGGATTTCCGTTGATTATCCGGATTATGCCGCAAAGGTTACGGAGGTTATCCTGGCAGGGCTGGCCGATGTGGGTGTGCTGATTTGTGGAACTGGCATCGGGATGAGTATCGCCGCAAACCGCCACCAGGGAATCAGGGCAGCATTGTGCACCACGGAATACGAGGCGATGATGGCCCGTCAGCATAACAATGCCAACATTTTGTGTTTAGGGAGCCGTGTTTTGGGTGATGGGGTGGCAAAAAGCTGTTTAGCCACTTTTTTGCGGACAGATTTCCAGCAGGAACACCCAAGACATCAGCTGAGACTTGATTTGATGGAGAGGACATGAAGAAAAGCTCCCTCTGGAAAAAATTTGTGATTCTTATGCTATTAATTTTTGTGGGGATCTTTAATTTCAACGTACTGAGTGATTTTTATTTTCGTCTAACGCCGTATTATTCGCTTACTTATGCGCAAGACAGGGAGCTTATTCGGCCCTATTTCGACGAAGAGTTTTATAGGCTTGCTTACGCGTCAGACTTGCAAAAAACAGGTGAGGCCCCCATCGACCATTTTCTTAGGCGTAGTTGTAGGATGGGTGGCGGTGACCATGACCCCAATGATTGGTTTAATGTGACGATATATAAAGATCGTTTGTGGCCTTGTTTAGGGAATCCCTTTGTTGATTTTTTGCGTCAACCAGAATCGTTACCGTCTAAGGACGGACCAGTTGTCGAGGTTTATGCCAACAAAGACCAGCTATTTCGGGCATGGATGGCAGCCGAAGACTTTTTAAGAAAGAAGCAATTTTTAGTTATTTTGGTATTGCCAGATAACTTTAAAGACAGAATTCCCGTGCGATTTCATCCCATGATGAAGCGGGGTCTGCAGGTTCGTTTTTCCGATGATGTGGCGCTTTCGTTTTACAAAAGTCCCTTTTTGAAAAGCCCTGAAAAATATGATTGTACGGATTTGTTAGCTCAAGAATCTCCGAATTCAGATCAGGCTGTTTCTCGGATTCGTGTTGATGGGGGTTGTGACTATCTGGCTCATCGACTGTATAAATGCACACCCTGGAAAAAGGAAGGGATTTTGAATCCCTGTATGCTGAATTTTGGATTTTTCTGCACAGAACCGATTGAATTTTCTGCCTTTGGTCAGACAGAAGAAGATTTTCAAAAAAACATGAAACGGTTGGCACCTGGGTTTGATTTGCTCTTTTTAAATTCTGATATCGAAACGCCGAATTTGCGAATTATTCCAGGGTACATGGCGACAATGGTTGACGAGCGTGAGATTTCCAAAGAGAAAATATTTGGGATTAGTTTTTTATTGAGTTTGGGAGGTAAAAATATGAGTTCCTTTAAAACAAGGGGTTCGTTTATTTACCATTTTAGAAAAGAGATTTTCGACAAAGAAAAAGAATTTACGGTGCCAGCGCAATTTTTTATATCGCGTCGTGATATTAAGAAATATTCCAAAGACCTTCAAATTCGGGCCATGCCTGATGATTCAAAGAAATGGATCTTTGGGACACAATTCACCATCGCGATTGAAAACTCTCGTCAAAAGCATTATTTTTCGGAGAAATCAATCGATTGCTTTATGGCGTTAACGGTTCCAATTTACATTGGGTGTCCGAATGTGACGGATTATTTTGATCGCCGTGGATTGTTTATTGCAAAAGATCCGAATGATGTTATTCGCATTGCTAATTCTTTGACGCCTGAAACCTATGCCAAGATGTTACCCTATCTTCTTGAAAACAAACGATTGGCCAAAATCTATATGCAAATGGAGAGAGTGTTTATTCAGGAGTTTTTTAAATAACGTGCAAGTTTTATCCCGAAATCCTCTGGTGAGCAATTGGACAGAGAGATCTCCTCCCTGTAATAAATTGGAACATCCCTGGGCGCATAAACAACATCCAGTGCTAGTATTTCCGGATCAATAATACTGGCAAAGGCAGCGATTGAGGTGTGGCAATTTCCACCCAATTCCCGTAACAAGGATCGTTCTGCCCGAATGCATAATTCTGTTGGATCATGATTGACTGTGCGCAGCAGGCTCAAGATTTCTGAATCATCGGATCGGGCTTCGATCGCAATGACCCCTTGACCGGCGGCCGGAAGCATTTCTTTTAATGATAAAATTGTGACACACAAATCAGAATAGCCAGATAAACTATTTTCATCCTGCAAAAGCCCAAGGCGCTTTAACCCCGCCAGCGCTAAAATCGTTCCATCGTATCCTGATGACTGAATTTGTCGCAGGCGCGTTTGAACATTCCCCCGGATGGGGATAATCCTGAAATCGGGTCGATGGGCCAAAAGCTGCATAGCCCGCCTTGGGGAACATGTACCAATGATCGCGCCTTGTTTCAGGGTTTTGAGGGTTAGGCCATCTTGTCTGGTAATCAAAACATCGCGGGCATCTTCGCGTTCCAAAACACAGGCAATGGTCAGACCGCTTGGTTGATGTGTTTCCAAATCTTTCAAAGAATGAATGGCAAAGTCGATTTCTTTATTCAGCAGGGATTGTTCTATTTCCTTGACAAACAAAGCCTTTCCCCCAATATCGGACAGGCTTTGATCAGTAATGCGATCTCCTGTCGTTGTGATGCCGACGACCTGAATCGGCGAAAGTGTTGGATTTGCCTGGCGCAAAGCATCAATGACGATGGTCGTTTGGGCAAGGGCCAGGGGGCTTTTGCGTGTTCCAACGATATACCCTTCGCCTTTCAAACTCTGATCTTCGAAAATTTCGGAACCTCGCGTCCTCATGTACGTCTCTGTACGCTCCGGGCGCTCGGTCCTTATTGTCAAATCCAGATTTCGAAATCCATTGGGTATGCAATGGGAGTGACATGGGGTTTGGGTCATTGCTTAAAAATATGGAAATTTAGACGTTTATAAGGAATACTAGGTTATAGGATAGGAAAAAAGAGAAGAATGTCGAGAATGCGTATTTTTTTGATTTTGAGTCTTTTTATGGGGCTGGATACGTGTATTGCCGTGGCGGGGGAGGAAACGTCATCCGTTTCTATGCCGTCAGTTGAAGGCATTGTTTTGGAATGCGCTGACAACCTTGGCGGCGATATAAAGCCCACTGTTGAGGTGTGCTTTTCCCCAACCTGTGGGCATTGTGCCGATTATATAAAAACGATGCTGCCAAAAATAGAGGAAGAATTTATAAAAACAGGGAAAATCAAAGTCATCCTTCGTCTTTTTCCGTTTAACAATTGGGATTTTGTTGTTGGAAAATTGTCGCTTATTCCCAATCCTAACGGAGAAGGATACGCATTGTCACCCGAACGAATCCATCTTTTTCTCTACAATCAAGAAAAATGGATGCCAACACGGACTGAACAGGGTTCGGATAAAAAGGGAGATGGGGATACGCCTGGCCAACGAGAGCTGGATCTAAAAATCAAGGAAACGGCTGATCGTCTTGGGGTTCCTGCTGATGACCTTAAAAAAGATTTGTGCATTGAAGGGGGTGACCCATTTGTATCCCTAAAGCTGTTCTGTTTTGAACATAAGATCCCGCTTGATGAAATATTGAGCGCCGTCAAAGAAAACCCGGTACTTGAAAACGCGCTGACGTCTGTTTTTTTGCAGACGCTTGATGAAAAGGGAAATCCCATCCAGTTTGCGCCCGCATTTTTTATCGATGGAAAACTTCAGCCAGATTCGGTTAACATTGCGGAAATCAAAGCGTTTTTAAAGACGCTGCATAAGACCACTCCAGCCAAGGCAAAAGACTAATCAGATCCTGCTTCTCCACCGTTGGGCCACACCAAATCCTAAGGGATGGTGGTGCAAAAATATGGTTCACGATATCAAGGGCGACTTGGTTTTCTTGAAGTTTGCTAGCCATAGTCCGCAGAAATTCCCGCTGGCCTTGTATCGTTTCATGAGGATTGTTAACTGTCAGGCAAACCGACGTTGGTGATGTGATCTCTGGGCTCTCTGCCATAAAGGATATCCAGGGTGTTGTCTGAACCCAGTCCCGAACCACGGAAAAATTTTCTGAACAGCGTTGAAGAAGTCCGCTCAATCCGCCAATCGATTCCGCCCAACAAAGCGCACCCAGGCAATCTTCGGCGCACAGCATGGATGGTGTGTTGATTGTTTCGCCCCTGAATAGGCCGTCGGAAACCACGTTGTTTTTTGTCAGGCGAAATATACGGGGTATCGGCCATGATGGCTGGTGAGTTTCAAGGCGCTCAAGGGCCCGGGGGCTTAGGACCAGCATGCCATGAGCGGCCTCGCTTCCTAATCCTTTTTGCCACGAAAATGCAACCGCATCCAGTTTGTCCCAGGGTAAATCAAAACAAAAAGCCGCCGATGTTGCATCACAAATAGTGAGGCCATGTCGGGTATCCGAAATCCAATCTCCATTGGGGATGCATGTCCCGGACGTGGTTCCATTCCAGGAAAAGACAATATCGTTGGTCGAATCAACAGTCGCCAGGTCGGGAATTTCCCCATATTCAGCAACCAAGGGGCGAACATCGGGCAGGCGCAATTGTTCCATAACGTCAGCCAGCCAGTGTTTCCCAAATACATCAAATGATAGGGCATCAACCGGCCGCTGCCCCAAAAGGGACCAAAGCGCACATTCGATGGCTCCGGTTGCGGATCCTGCAAGGATCGCTATTTTGTGATCGGCTGGAATCTGCAAAACGGATCGCGTTAAATCAATAACTTGTTTTAATTTTTCTTTTCCCTGGATGGATCGGTGGGATCGTCCAAGCAATGCCTTGTCGAGGGATTTCAGATTCCAGCCAGGGTGTTTGCGGGTGGGGCCAGAACCAAAATTTGGGCAAACGGGTTTTAGGTGGGGCTGGGGAAGTGTCACTGTTTTATAGCCAATAAAAATGTATTATGTTTTGTTATATCCTAATGATAGCGGATGATTCTATTATTTTTTTGCACTGGACAACCATAGGTAGATTGAGCTATAAGTTACGACAGTGTTTTGTTTTTGCAGGCAGGTTTAGGAGTGTAGCTCAATTGGCTAGAGCGTCGGTCTCCAAAACCGAAGGCTGGGGGTTCGAGACCCTCCACTCCTGCCAAGTATTTGGTTGCCGAGTAATTTAAGAGTTCGTAAGGGGCGCGATGAAGACCATTTCTGGAAAGACCACTGCTAAAGTAGGGTTGTTTAAAAAGATATCCCGTTTTATAGACGAGGTTCGTCAAGAATCAAGAAAAGTAACGTGGCCAAGTCGCCGAGAGACGACATTGACGACAGTTGTTGTTTTTGTTTTGGCAGTTATAGCAGCTATTTATTTTATGATTGTTGATCAAGTTATTTATCGACTTTTACATTGGATCATTGGTTAATAGATGTTTGTTTGTAGTTTGGGGAAAGTTTGATGACGCGCAGTGCTCATTGGTATGTGATTAATGTCTACTCAGGTTTTGAAAAAAAGGTCGTTCAGGCGATCCAGGAGCAAGCCGAGAAAAAAGGCATGTCGGACCGTTTCGAGGAAATGTTAGTCCCATCAGAAGAAGTTGTCGAAATCCATAAGGGTGCAAAAGTCAACACAGAGAAACAATATTTTCCCGGATACGTTCTGGTGAAAATGGAGCTGACAGACGAAACGTGGCATTTGGTAAAAAATACGCCTCGTGTTTCTGGTTTTCTGGGCGCGAAGGGCAAACCAAGTCCGATTAGTGAAGTCGAGGTGAGTCGTATCCTTCGCCAAGTGCAGGATTCGATTGAAAAACCACGCCATACACTTAGTTTTGAGATTGGCGAGCAGGTTCGCGTTTGCGAAGGGCCATTTACATCATTCAGCGGTTTGGTTGAAGATGTTGATGGTGAAAAGGGACGCTTAAAAGTGTCCGTTATGATTTTTGGTCGTCCGACTCCGGTTGAATTGGAATTCGGTCAGGTCGAAAAGCAACAAGGTTAAGTTTATATAAATATGTGGAAGGTGGCCGAACCGCACCACAAACTCAATAATTGGGGAGTACTATGGCAAAAAAAGTTACAGGATACATTAAATTACAAGTATCAGCCGGTAAGGCAAATCCATCTCCGCCCATTGGGCCGGCATTAGGTCAACGTGGACTTAATATTATGGAATTTTGCAAATCGTTCAATGCGCAAACACAAGGCATGGAACCAGGAACACCGATTCCTGTTGTGATCACCGTCTTTGCGGATAAAACGTTTTCATTCGTTATGAAGACCCCGCCAAACACCCATTTCCTTAAAAAGGCAGCTGGAATTCAAAAAGGAATTCAGACGCCAGGTCGTGGAACAGTTGGTACGGTGACTATGGATCAGGTCAGAGAAATCGCAGCCATTAAGATGAAAGATCTTAATGCGCTTGATATTGACGCAGCATGCACGATGATTGTTGGGTCAGCTCGGTCAATGGGAATTGAGGTATCGGAGTAAATTATGGCAAAAATTTGTAAAAGACTAAAGGTTGCTTACGCCGCTGTTGACAAAAATAAAGTTTACGGCTTGGCAGACGCCATAAAGGTTTTAAAATCCGTGGCTAAAGCAAAATTTGACGAAACAATCGAAGTTTCGATGAATTTGAATATTGACCCCAGGAAAGCTGAGCAAAACATTCGTGGCGTTGTTCAGTTGCCTCATGGAACGGGAAAAACCTATAAGGTTGCTGTTTTTGCGAGGGGCCCAAAGGCAATAGAAGCAGAACAAGCTGGGGCTGACATCGTTGGTGCTGAGGAGCTGATGGAACAGATCCAAGCAGGGAATATCAATTTCGATCGTTGTATTGCAACGCCCGATATGATGGGTCTTGTTGGTCGCGTTGGCAAGATATTGGGCCCACGTGGTTTAATGCCAAACCCAAAGTTGGGCACAGTGACTATGGACGTTGCCGCTGCAATTAAAGCCGTCAAGGGTGGCCAGGTAGAATACCGTGCTGAAAAAGCGGGTATTGTTCATTCTGGCGTTGGCAAAGTTAGCTTTGATGACAGTGCTTTGGTTGATAACATCATGATTCTTATTGATGCTGTCACAAAGGCCAAGCCACTTGGTGTCAAAGGAACATATATCAAGAAAATGAGTCTTAGTTCGACAATGGGACCTGGTTTAACCTTTTCCATCGAAGGCTAAGTTTTACGAGTTAAGGGATAAGTTATTGACTTTCCCTTATGCCTGCCCTATGTTAGGGCAGTTTTTTGTCAAAGACTGTGGGTGCTGTTTCGATGGGAACAGTTTAATGGCGCAAGCTGCCCGCACAGACAGAAGGGGAAAACGTTTTTGGGTGTTTTATTAAGTTACGTTAACTTGATGGCATTTGAATCTTCCACTCCTTCTGTGGTCTTAATGGAGGCGATGTGGCCTTCATTGGCTTTTATTAGAGGAGTAGAGTAATGGACCGTACGCAAAAAGAAGGTTTAGTCTTGCGTATGCGTGACGAATTGCAAAACGCACAAACAGTGATCGTGACACGTCAAGTGGGCCTCACTGTTTCTGAAGTTACTGCACTGCGTCGTCGTATGCGTGAATCACAAGCCGAGTTTAAGGTTTTAAAAAATACTCTCGCCCGACTAGCTGTAAAAGGGACAGCACTAGAAGGAATCACCGAAATGCTTCAGGGGCCAACGGCTCTTGCGTATTCTAGTGATCCCATTAGTGCCGCAAAGGTCGCTGTAAAGTTCGCGAATGATAACAAGAAATTGGTCATTGTTGGCGGATGTATGAACGGCCTAGTTTTGTCTGAAGATGCCGTGAAAGCACTTGCAACACTGCCATCTCTTGACGAACTGCGTGGAAAGATCATTGGTGTTATTTCTGCGCCTGCAACCAAACTGGCTATTTTGTTAAAGGAACCGGCGGCACGCGTTGCTCGGGTTCTGGCAGCAAAGGGTTCAGAGTAGTTTTAAAGTAATATTATTAAGAAGTATTTTTAGATAAGTACCATTATTGGAGAGTTTAAATGGCAAAGTTAGCAAAAATCGTTGAAGAATTATCTGGTTTAACAGTTCTAGAGGCAGCCGAGCTGTCAAAAAGACTAGAAGAAACATGGGGCGTTAGCGCCGCTGCAGCCGTTGCTGCTGCACCAGCAGCACAAGCAGAAGTTGCAGAAGTTAAGACAGAATTTGATGTTTCATTGGATGAATTCGGTGCAAACAAAATCAACGTCATTAAAGAAGTTCGCGCGATTACTGGTTTGGGTCTCAAGGAAGCAAAAGACCTTGTAGAAGCCGCACCAAAGATGGTCAAGCAAGCAGTTTCAAAAGATGAAGCTGAAAAAATTAAGAAGCAGCTAGAAGAAGCTGGAGCAAAAGTTTCCATAAAGTAATGGAAGCACTATTTTTCAAAAACTGTAGCGATGTTTTTTAGGGAGCATCGTTGCAGTTTTTGCCTAAAAGCATTAGGTTAAGAAACTTAATAGCAAGCGTAAAATTTGGTATATCTGATTAGTTTAGTCGCTAGGAACGAATGCAGTTATATCCTGCCCTTTCAAGAAACGTAATATCATACGGGTTCATAGTGACTTTTATTCATCAACGAAACAATAAAAGCGCAAAAAACAAGAATTATCAGGCATATATTAAGCACATTTGGGGGAACGGTATCGATGGTTAGATCGTATACAGGACGTAAAAGATTTCGTAAATCGTTTGGGCGTATTGAGGAAGTAACTCCGCTGCCAAACTTGATTGCAATGCAAAAATCGTCTTATGAAAGCTTTCTGCAAATAAAAGTAGCGCCCGAAAAGCGCGAAACCATTGGACTTCAAGAGGTGTTTAAATCCCTTTTTCCAATCAAGGACTATGCCGGCAAATCACAGCTGGAGTTTTTCAAATACGATTTTGATACACCAAAATACGACGAGGATGAATCCCGCCAAAGGGGAATGACGTATTCGGCGCCTTTAAAAGTAACATTCCGCCTTGTTGTTTGGGATGTTGATGCTGATACCGGGTCCAGGACAATTCGTGACATTAAAGAACAAGACGTTTATATGGGTGACATCCCCCTGATGACGGATCGCGGAACCTTTGTCATTAATGGTATCGAGCGCGTTATCGTTTCCCAAATGCACAGAAGTCCCGGTGTGTTTTTTGATCATGATCGCGGAAAAACACATTCATCGGGGAAATTTTTGTTCGCAGCCAGAATTGTTCCCTATCGTGGGTCTTGGTTGGATTTCGAATTTGATCCAAAAGATATGATTTTTGTCCGTGTTGATCGTCGTCGTAAATTGCCGGTGACCACATTTTTGATGGCTTTGGAAAGTGCAGAAACAGAAAAACTGCGCCGTGAAAAAGCAGATGGCGCAGATATTACTATTCCCAACAATACGGGAATGTCCCGTGAGGAAATTCTAAATACATTTTATAAAACAATCATTTATTCGCGAAATGCACAAGGCTGGACGACATCCTTTATTCCAGAACGCTGGAAGGGTATCAAGCTTGTCAGTAATTTGGTTGATGCGCAAACGGGGGAAATAGTCGCCGAAGCAGGGACTAAGCTGACCCCACGCATGACAAAGAAGCTAGCAACGAATGGTCTTTTGGATATTCAGGTTGCTGCTGAAGAGTTGCTTGGCCAAAATATCGCCAATGATTATATTAACGAAGAAACAGGCGAAATTTATTTAGAGGCCGGGGATGAGATCACTGCTGAAACACTTGAAACATTAGAGAAAATAGCTGTCGAACGGTTACCAGTTCTTTATATTGATCATGTGAATGTGGGATCCTATTTACTGCAAACCTTGATGGCAGATAGAAGCCAAAACCGCGAAGAAGCCTTAATCGATATTTATCGTGCCTTGCGCCCAGGCGAGCCCCCAACCGTAGAAGGTGGAGAAGCGTTGTTCAGAGGTCTGTTCTTTGATTCTGAACGCTATGATCTATCAGCTGTTGGTCGTGTTAAAATGAATGCACGTTTGGGACTGAAAACACCAGATACGGTCCGCACCCTAAGGAAAGAAGACGTCGTTCATATCATTAGAATGTTGCTCGAGCTTAAAGATGGCCGTGGCGAGATTGATGATATTGACAACCTTGGAAACAGACGCGTCAGGTCGGTTGGTGAGCTTTTAGAAAATCAATACAGGTTGGGCATCGTTAGAATGGAGCGCGCTATACGTGAACGTATGGGATCCGTCGAAGTCGATACCGTGATGCCGCATGATTTGATTAATGCGAAACCCGTTGCAGCAGCGATCAGAGAATTTTTTGGATCATCCCAGTTGTCACAGTTTATGGACCAAACGAATCCTTTGTCCGAAATTACGCACAAAAGGCGTTTGTCCGCATTGGGACCTGGTGGATTGTCCAGAGACCGTGCCGGTTTCGAAGTCCGAGACGTTCACCCAACCCATTATGGCCGTATTTGTCCGATTGAAACACCGGAAGGGCCGAATATCGGGTTGATTAACTCGTTGGCCACCTATGCGCGTGTTAACAAATATGGCTTCATCGAAAGCCCCTATCGCAAAGCATCGAATGACGTTGTGACGCCAGAAGTTGTTTATTTGACAGCCATGGAAGAGGGGCGGCATACGATTGCCCAGGCCAGCATCAAACTGGATAAAGACGGAAACATGCTGGAAGAGTTTCTAACCTGTCGTAAGGCCGGCGAGTACGGAATTTATTCCAGGTCAGAAGTCGACCTTGTGGACGTTTCCCCAAAACAGCTGGTTTCTGTGGCCGCATCGTTGATTCCATTTTTGGAAAACGATGACGCCAGCCGTGCGCTTATGGGATCGAACATGCAACGGCAAGCCGTTCCGTTGGTTAAGACAGCAGCACCGTTAATTGGTACGGGAATGGAATATATCGTTGCCAGAGATTCGGGCGCTGCCATTGTTGCAAAACGATCCGGAATTATTGACCAAGTCGATGGAAAACGAATCGTTGTTCGGGCTACAGATGATGAAGAAGTCAACGAAAGTAACGTTGGTGTCGATATCTATAATCTGCAGAAATTCCAAGGGTCCAACATGAGCACCTGCATTAACCAAAAACCATTGGTTAGGACGGGTGACATTGTGAATAAGGGCGATATTATTGCCGACGGTCCTGCAACGGATCTTGGCGAATTGGCTTTGGGCCGAAACGTTCTGGTCGCGTTTATGTCATGGCAGGGATATAACTTCGAAGACTCGATCGTTATTTCCGATCGCATTGGTCAGGATGACGTGTTTACGTCGATTCACATCGATGGATTCGAGCTGATGGCCCGTGATACAAAGCTTGGCAACGAGGAAATAACCCGTGATATTCCCAATGCAGGGGAAGAATCTTTGCGGAATTTGGATGAATCCGGAATTATTTATGTTGGGGCCGAGGTTGGTCCTGGGGATATTTTGGTTGGAAAAGTAACGCCAAAAGGCGAAGTTCCCATGACACCCGAAGAAAAACTTTTGCGAGCCATTTTTGGGGAAAAAGCATCCGATGTACGGGATAGTTCCCTTAGGGTTCCACCAGGGGTTAGCGGTACCGTTGTTGAAGTTCGCGTCTTTTCAAGGCGTGGCGTCGACAAGGACGAGCGTTCAGTTGCAATCGAACGGCAAGAAATCGAACGATTGGCGAATGATCGTAATGCCGAAAGAACTATTCTGGAAAGAAGCTATTATAAGCATCTGCAAGAAAAACTTTTGGGTCAAACGATCGTTAGTGCGCCGCGTGGAATTTCTGCAAAGGGAGTTATTGACGCTAAGCTTTTGTCGGAACTTACGCATACACAGTGGCATCAATTGACCATCGATAACGACGTCGTCATGACAGAGATCGAGGAAATGAAGCGTCAGTTGGATGTTGGTATTACGCGCTTGCAAACAGTGTTTGAGGGCAAGGTTGATAAACTTCGTCGTGGTGATGAGTTGCCTCCTGGCGTCTTGAAGATGGTTAAGGTCTTTATCGCTGTTAAGCGGAAGCTCCAGCCGGGCGATAAAATGGCCGGACGTCACGGAAACAAAGGTGTTGTATCGCGAATTGTTCCTTTGGAGGACATGCCTTATCTAGAAGATGGTACACCGGTCGATATTATTTTGAACCCGCTGGGTGTTCCATCGCGTATGAACGTTGGGCAGATCCTGGAGATTCACTTGGGTGCTGCATCGGCAGCCTTTGGTAAGCAAATTGATGCAGCATTGCAACAATATAAAGCCAAAAAGATCAAGGTTGATGCGCTTAAGGAAACGTTGTTCAAGGTTTACGAGGCTCCGGCTGACAGGGCGGATATCAATGAGCTTACCAATGATCAGCTGATCGAACTTTGTGGCAATCTTGGCAAGGGTGTTCCCATGGCGACACCAGTTTTTGATGGTGCGCATTTGGCGGAAATCGAAGACCAATTGAGCAAAGCTGGCCTGGATACATCGGGACAGGTTGTTTTGTATGATGGACGAACGGGCGAACAGTTTGATCGCAAAGCAACAGTTGGCCATATTTATATGCTTAAGCTTCACCATTTGGTTGATGATAAAATCCATGCGCGTTCCATCGGACCGTACAGCTTGGTTACGCAGCAACCTTTGGGTGGTAAGGCGCAGTTTGGTGGGCAGCGATTTGGTGAAATGGAAGTCTGGGCCCTAGAAGCATACGGTGCGGCTTACACGTTGCAAGAAATGTTGACGGTTAAGTCGGATGATGTCGCGGGTCGTATGAAAGTTTACGAAGCCATCGTTCGGGGCGACGATAATATGGAAGCCGGTATCCCAGAATCATTTAACGTGCTCGTAAAGGAGCTTAGGTCTTTGGGGCTAAACATGTCTTTTGATCATAAATCATAATTCATTCATTTTTGGTGTATTTTGGTTGTCGTACCAGGGAATCGTATAAGGAGTTTTAAGAATGAGTCGTGCGTCACATAATAATTTCGGGAGTAATGAAATTTCCCCTGGATTCGATTCAATTCGAATCTCTATAGCCAGTCCGGAACAAATCCGGTCTTGGTCTTATGGGGAAGTGAAGAAACCAGAAACAATTAACTATCGTACCTTTAAGCCAGAACGGGATGGATTGTTCTGTGCCAGGATTTTTGGCCCCATCAAGGACTATGAATGCTTGTGCGGGAAATACAAGCGGATGAAATACCGCGGCATCGTTTGCGAAAAATGCGGTGTCGAAGTGACCTTGAGCAAGGTAAGACGTGATCGCATGGGTCATATCGAGCTTGCTTCACCCGTGGCACATATTTGGTTTACAAAATCTTTACCAAGCCGAATTGGTATGCTTTTGGATATCGCGCTTAAAGATTTGGAAAAAATTCTCTATTTCGAGAGTTATGTTGTAACTGATCCGGGGATGACACCGTTTAAAACGCAGCAGCTGCTGACAGAAGAAGAATACGCCCAGGCTCAGGACGAATACGGCGAAGAAGCCTTTAAAGCCAGTATCGGGGCAGAGGCATTAAAGGATCTTTTGTCAAAAATCAATCCTGAAACGGAAAGTGAACGCCTACGCGAAGAATTAATCGAAACAACATCGGAAATCCGGCGGAAAAAAACCGTTAAGCGGTTAAAGCTGATCGAAGCGTTCTTGGAATCAAAAACGAAACCAGAGCATTTGATCCTAGAAGTCGTGCCGGTTATTCCACCAGAATTGCGCCCGCTTGTTCCACTGGATGGCGGACGTTTTGCAACCAGCGATCTGAATGATCTGTACAGACGGGTCATCAACAGAAACAATCGTTTAAAGCGGTTGATAGAATTACGCGCACCAGACATTATTGTCCGTAACGAAAAAAGAATGCTGCAAGAAGCCGTTGATGCGTTGTTTGATAACGGGCGTCGTGGTCGGGCAATCACGGGGGCCAACAAGCGTCCGCTTAAATCACTGGCCGATATGTTAAAAGGGAAACAGGGTCGTTTCCGTCAGAACCTTCTTGGAAAGCGTGTCGATTATTCCGGACGTTCTGTGATCGTTGTGGGGCCAGAATTAAAGCTGCATCAGTGTGGTTTGCCCAAAAAAATGGCACTTGAGCTGTTTAGACCCTTTATCTATTCACGGTTACAACGGTATGGATTGGCCAGCACATTAAAGGCCGCCAAACGCATGGTCGAAAAAGAACGCCCAGAAGTATGGGATGTTTTAGAGGATGTGATCAGAGAGCATCCGGTTATGCTAAACCGTGCGCCGACGTTGCATAGATTGGGTATTCAAGCATTTGAACCAATTCTGATCGAAGGAAAAGCAATTCAATTGCATCCGCTTGTTTGTGCGGCGTTTAATGCTGACTTTGACGGGGATCAAATGGCGGTCCATATTCCGTTGTCCTTGGAATCGCAGTTGGAATGTCGTGTTCTGATGATGTCAACGAATAACATCTTGAGCCCATCGAACGGCCGTCCAATTATTGTTCCGTCCAAGGATATCGTTTTGGGTCTGTATTATTTGTCACTAGAGACTGAAGGCTTGCCAGGCGAGGGATCGATTTTTGGAAGTATCGCTGAAGCTGAATTCGCCCTTCAGGAAAAAGTTGTCGAGCTGCATACCAAGATTTTTGCACGGACAGCCTATTATACAGAGGCCGGTGACGTTTATTACAAGCGCGTTCCGACAACTCCAGGTCGTATGATCCTGGGGCAGCTTTTGCCGGCTCATGAGAAGGTTCCCTATGATGTTGTGAACCAAATTTTGACCAGCAATGAAATTGGTAACTTGGTTGATACTGTCTATCGCCATTGCGGACAAAAAGAGACCGTGATTTTCGTTGATCATATTATGGGCCTTGGCTTTAAATATATGACAAAGGGTGCAATTTCATTTGGTAAGGATGACTTGATTATCCCGGAAGAAAAGACAAAGCTTATTGCCCAAACGAAAACAATGGTCAACGAATATGAACAACAGTATCTAGATGGTTTGATTACTCAGGGTGAAAAGTACAACAAGGTTGTCGATATTTGGGATCGCTGTACCGATAAGGTTGCCGAAGCCATGATGAAAGTTATGTCGCAAAGCAAACCAGGGGAGCCTGTGAATTCGGTCTATATGATGGCCCATTCAAAAGCGAGAGGATCGGCCGCACAGATGAAGCAGCTGTCCGGTATGCGTGGTTTGATGACAAAGCCGTCAGGGGATATTATCGAAACACCTATTATCTCCAACTTTAAAGAGGGGCTAACGGTTCACGAATACTTTATTTCAACCCACGGAACACGTAAAGGTTTGGCGGATACGGCATTGAAGACGGCAAACTCTGGGTACCTAACCAGAAGGCTTGTTGACGTTGCGCAGGATTGCATTATCACCGAAGACGATTGTGGAACAACCCGTGGCATTAAGATTCGTTCAGTGGTCGAGGGAGCCAATACGATCATCAGCTTAGCGGATCGCGTTTTGGGCAGGTGTACAACCAATTCGATTGTTCATCCGCAAACCGATGTTGTTATTGCCGAGGAAAGCCATCTAATCAACGAAGATGTTTTGGATGCGATTACCGAAGCCGGCATTGACGAAGTCACAATCAGGTCCGTATTAACGTGCGAAACCGAAGTTGGAATTTGTGCCAAATGTTATGGCAGAGATTTGGCGCGTGGCACAATCGTTAGTAATGGCGAGGCTGTTGGTGTTATTGCGGCTCAATCAATCGGGGAGCCTGGTACTCAGCTAACGATGCGTACGTTCCACATTGGTGGAGCTGCCCAACGTGCGGCGGAACAATCCAGCATAGAGTCGGCACATAATGCAACCATCGCGTTTAAGAACGTATCATTTGCTAAAAATAGCGCCGGGGCAAATGTTGTGATTTCTAGAAACAGCGAATTAGTTCTGGTTGGCGATCAGGGCAGGGAACGCGTACGGTATAAAGTTCCTTATGGGTCTAAATTATTGGTCGCAGAGGGCGATGCCGTTAAGTTGGGACAACGTCTTGTTGAATGGGATCCTTATACGATTCCTGTTCTGACAGAAAAAGATGGTATAGCGCATTACGTTGATTTGGTTGAAAACCAGTCGTTACGCGAAGTTGTGGACGAATCAACAGGTATTTCGAATCGTGTTGTTGTTGACTGGAAACAAAACTCCCGTGGCGGAGATTTGCGCCCCATGATCAGCATCCGCGATGAAAAAGGGAACCCTGTTGTTCTGCAAACGGGCATAGAAGCGCGTTATCATTTGCCGGTTGATACGATTATCAATGCGGATAATGGTGCACGGGTTTATGCGGGTGACGTCATTGCGCGTATCCCGATTGAAAAAATGAAAACACGTGATATTACTGGTGGTTTGCCGCGCGTTTCTGAGCTTTTCGAGGCACGTCATCCAAAGGATGCGGCAATTATCGCTGAATTTGATGGACGCGTTGAGTACGGCAAGGACTATAAAGCAAAGCGTAGAATTATCATTCTTCCTGAAAATGATGAACGCCAACCGTTGGAATATTTGATTCCCAAGGGGCGGCACATTACAGTTCACGAGGGGGATTACGTTAAGCGAGGAGAATTGTTGGTGGATGGTAACGCTGTTCCCCATGACATTTTGCGAATCCTGGGTGTGGAGGCGCTTGCTGCCTATCTTGTCAGCGAAATTCAACAAGTTTATCGCTTGCAGGGTGTTCCAATTAACGATAAACATATCGAGGTCATCGTCAGGCAAATGCTTCAAAAGCACGAGATTACCGATGGTGGGGATTCGCAGTATATCGTTGGTGAGCAAGTTGATCGAAGTGAATTTGAGAAGATAAACAAGGGACTAGAATTGGAAGGCAAAAGACCTGCTCAGGGGATGCCCGTTCTTCAGGGAATCACCAAGGCATCCTTGCACACCAAGTCCTTTATTTCTGCTGCATCCTTCCAGGAGACAACACGTGTCCTGACGGAGGCTGCCGTATCAGGTAAGGTGGATGATCTTGTTGGCCTAAAGGAGAACGTCATCGTTGGCCGTTTGGTGCCTGCAGGTACTGGTAGCGTTGTCAGTAAGCTTCGTGCCCTTGCCGCTAGCAGGGATCAAGAAGCCATGGACCAGAGCGCAGCCAGAGCCGAAGAAAGCCGCGAACAGTATCGGAAAACGACTGTCGCATAGTAACAAAGCGCTTGACAAGGAAGGCCAGCCATAATAGCATCTTCAATAATGTTGTCGATGGCGGGGTCTTCTTTGTAGAAGATGCTATTTGAGTAATAGAAAGAAAATAAATGCCAACAGTTAATCAGCTCATTCGTAAACCTAGAGAACCAAAAGTCGCTCGGAATAAAGTTCCGGCTCTCGAAAGTTGCCCTCAAAAAAGAGGTGTCTGCACACGCGTCTTTACGACGACCCCTAAAAAGCCAAACTCAGCTTTGCGTAAGGTCGCCCGTATTAGACTGACAAATGGTTTTGAAGTAACCGGATATATTCCTGGTGAAGGTCATAACTTACAAGAGCACTCTGTCGTATTGATTCGCGGCGGCCGTGTAAAGGACTTACCGGGTGTTCGGTACCACATTATTCGTGGTGCTTTGGATACCCAGGGTGTAAAAAACAGAAAGCAAGCTAGATCAAAATATGGATCAAAAAAGCCTAAGTAATAGCTCTTTTGATAAAGTTAAGGTATTTGGTCTTTTTAAAACGTTAAGAAGGAACAAGGTAGTATGTCACGTCGTAGAGCCGCTGAGAAAAGAGAAGTTTTGCCGGATTCAAAATTTGGTGATGTTGTTTTGATGAAATTCGTCAATAGTTTGATGTATGAAGGTAAAAAATCTGTCGCGGAGGGTATCATTTACGGCGCTCTCGACAAGATTCATGGCAAGGGTGGAAAAAACTCGCTGGATCTATTTCATGATGCGCTGGAAAATGTAAAACCATCGTTGGAGGTTCGTTCCAGGCGCGTTGGTGGTGCAACCTACCAAGTTCCAACTGAAGTTCGTTACAATCGGGCTCAGGCATTGGCTATTCGTTGGATTATCAACGCTTCGAGAAAAAGATCGGAGAAAACCATGATCGATCGTCTTTCATCTGAGTTGTTGGACGCATCAAACAACAGGGGATCTTCTGTAAAGAAACGCGAAGACACTCACAAGATGGCCGAAGCAAACAGAGCATTTGCTCACTATCGTTGGTAGGTTAACATGGCAAGAGTAACACCCCTAAGTCACTATCGTAATATTGGCATCATGGCTCATATCGATGCTGGAAAAACGACGACGACAGAACGCATCCTGTATTACACAGGAAAATCATATAAAATTGGTGAAGTTCATGAAGGCACTGCCGTTATGGACTGGATGGAGCAAGAGCAAGAACGCGGGATAACAATTACATCTGCCGCGACGACTTGTTTTTGGCGCGATAACCGCATTAACATTATTGACACCCCTGGACACGTTGATTTCACAATCGAAGTCGAAAGAAGTCTTAGGGTTTTGGATGGTGCTGTTGCTGTGTTTGATGGCGTTGCGGGTGTTGAGCCCCAATCCGAAACAGTTTGGCGTCAAGCTGACAAATATAACGTTCCAAGAATCTGCTTCGTTAACAAAATGGACCGCGTTGGTGCTGATTTTTATCGTTGCGTTGACATGATCATTGATCGTTTGGGGGCAAAACCTGTTGTTTTGCAGTTGCCAATTGGATCTGAAAGCGATTTTGTCGGCGTGATCGATTTGGTCAAAATGGAAGCAATCGTATGGCAAGATGATTCACTTGGTGCAAAATTTGACATCCTTCCAATTCCCGATGATCTGCGCGCAAAGGCGAATGACTATCGACTAAGACTGCTAGAGACAGTCGTCGAAGCTAACGATGTCATCATGGAATCATACCTAGAGGGCAAAGAACCAACAGCGGAACAAATCGTTGACTGTATCCGTAAGGGTGTTTTGAATGGTTTATTCGTTCCTGTATTGTGTGGAACAGCCTTTAAGAACAAGGGCGTTCAGCCACTATTGGATGCGATCGTTGACTATTTACCAGCTCCAGGAGACGTCGGTTCAGTCGAAGGAATCGAAATGGATAGCGACGATGTAAAAGTCATTCGGAAAGCTGACGATTCAGAGCCGCTTGCTGCTTTGGCATTTAAAATCATGACAGACCCGTTTGTTGGATCTATTACCTTTGTGCGTATTTATTCTGGTCGCATTGAATCCGGAACAAGCGTTTTGAATTCGATCAAGGACAGAACGGAACGCATTGGACGTATGTTGTTGATGCATGCAAACAATCGTGAAGACATAAAAGAAGCTGGCGCCGGTGATATCGTTGCCTTGTGTGGATTAAAGTACACAACGACAGGGGAAACACTTTGTGCGCCAAATAAGCCCGTTATTTTAGAAAAAATGGAATTCCCAGATCCGGTCATTGAAATTGCTATTGAACCCAAGACAAAAGCCGACCAAGAAAAAATGGGTGTTGCTTTGGCGCGCTTAGCATCGGAAGATCCATCCTTTAGAATCAGTTCTGATCAGGAAACAGGTCAAACGGTTATTAAGGGCATGGGGGAGTTGCATTTAGAAATTAAGGTTGATATACTCAGGCGTGAATACAAGGTCGAGGCGAATATTGGTGCTCCTCAGGTTGCCTATAGGGAAACGATCACAAAAGCCAATGAGATCGATTATACCCATAAAAAGCAATCGGGTGGTGCGGGTCAGTTCGCTAGAATTAAGCTTCTGTTTGAACCATTAGCACCTGGATCAGGATTTGTTTTCGAAAATAAGGTTGTTGGTGGATCTGTTCCAAAAGAATATATACCTGGCGTAACAAAAGGCTTGCATTCAGCTATGGAAACTGGTGTTGTAGCAGGGTATCCGCTTATTGATTTTAAAGCCACATTGACTGATGGTGCTTACCATGATGTCGACTCAAGTACACTAGCTTTCGAAATCGCTGCAAGGGCAGCCTTTAGAGAAGGCATCGTGAAATGTGCTCCTAAATTGTTGGAGCCCATTATGAAGGTTGAAGCGGTAACCCCAGAAGATTATATGGGCGATGTTATTGGCGATTTGAACAGTCGTCGTGGACAAATTACAGGAATGGACCAGCGCGGAAATGCACGTGTTATTAATGCAATGGTGCCCCTGGCAAACATGTTTGGATACGTCAATACACTAAGGTCAATGAGCCAAGGGAGAGCACAATTCTCCATGGTATTTGATCATTATGAGCAAGTTCCGCAACATGTAGCGGAAGAGATTAAAGCAAAACAAGCATAACGAAAGAATGAGGAACACAAGCGATGTCTAAAGCAAAATTTGAGCGGAACAAGCCGCACTGCAACATAGGAACGATTGGCCACGTTGACCACGGTAAAACATCATTGACTGCTGCGATTACGAAAGTATTGGCAGAAACCGGTGGTGCGAA
>JAPLOP010000032.1 GCA_026400645.1 Alphaproteobacteria bacterium
GAGATGGTCATGCCTGGCGACAACGTCACCGTCAAGGTTGAATTGATTGCACCAATCGCCATGGACGAAGGCTTACGCTTTGCCATCCGTGAAGGTGGTCGTACCGTTGGGGCCGGTGTTGTCTCTAAGATTATAAAGTAAAGTTATTAAACCGAGATAACGAGTTAAAATAATGGACAGCCAAAATATCAGAATAAAACTTCAGGCATACGACCATCGTTTGTTGGATCAGTCTGTTAAGGAAATAGTTAGTACAGCAAAAAGGACGGGGGCTCAGGTTAGAGGTCCCATCCCGATGCCAACACGGATTCAGCGCTTTACGGTGAACCGTTCCCCACATATCGATAAGAAATCACGGGAACAGTTCGAAATCCGTACTCATAAAAGACTAGTCGATATAATCGATTGGTTGCCACAGACTGTGGATGCTTTGATGAAGTTGGATTTGCCGTCTGGTGTTGATGTAGAAATAAAATTGTAGGATCAGATTATAATGAGATCAGGATTAATTGCAGAAAAAATTGGGATGACCCAGCTCTTTTTAGAGAATGGTGTTCAGGTTCCAGTTACCGTGTTGAAGGTCGAGGCCTGCACGGTCATCACTCATAAAACAGTGGAAAAAGATGGATACGATGCAATTCAGGTTGGCACTAAAGTCGTTGCCGCCTCTAAGCTAAATAAGCCAATGCGGGAATATTTCGCTAAGCGCAATTTGGAGCCTTGCAAAGTTCTTAAAGAGTTCAGGGTTACACCGGAAAACATGCTTTCCATTGGTGAGAAAATAAGTATTTCTCACTTTCAAGAGGGACAAGTTGTCGATGTAACATCAAGAAGCATCGGTAAAGGCTTTGCCGGTGCTATGAAACGACATGGTTTCGGTGGTTTAAGGGCATCACATGGTGTTTCTGTATCGCATCGTAGTCATGGCTCAACCGGAAACAGACAAGATCCAGGAAAAGTCTTCAAAAATAAAAAAATGGCTGGTCATATGGGTGATAGACGTGTTACAAAGTTAAATCTCCATATACAAGCAATTGATCAAGACAGATCACTGATCTTTATAAAAGGTAGTGTACCGGGAGCTAAGAACAGTTTGGTCTTTATAAGAGATGCTATTAAGTGTAGATCTAAAACCTTAGATTCTAACGCCTAAATACTGAAGGTTTGTACCGGTAGTTGATAGCAGTGTCTCCGTAATTTGGTGGAAAAAATGAAAATTAAAGTATTAGATAGAGAAAACAAAGAAGTTGGAGAGATCGAACTTGATGATCAAGTCTTCGGCATCGAGTCCAGAGCCGATATACTCTCTCGGGTGGTAACATGGCAGTTGGCTCGTCGTCAAGCTGGAACGCATAGCGTTAAAGAAAGAGGCGACGTGCGTGGATCAACAAGAAAGATTTACAAGCAAAAAGGTACCGGTGGTGCCCGTCATGGAAGCAAGCGCGGCGCACAGTTCCGTGGTGGTGGTATAATATTTGGTCCGGTTGTTAGGGATCATGGCTATGACCTTCAAAAAAAGGTACGCAAGCTAGGTCTTAAAATGGCATTGTCTGAAAAGGCACGGACGGGCAATCTTTTTGTTTTTGATCAATTGTCGCTTGCTGAAAGCAAAACAAGGTTGGCATTGCAAATGTTTGATTGTTTTTCTGCTACATCAGCGTTGTTGATTGACGGAGAGCAGGTTAACGAAAACATGAGAAACGCTGTTTCTAATTTGGAACACCTTAATATCCTTCCTCAAATTGGGGCAAATGTTTATGACATTTTGCGAAATGACAAGCTTGTTATTTCTGTAGAAGGAGTGAAAGCGCTTGAGGCAAGATTACGATGAAAAATAAAAGAATTAATCTAAATTTATACGACGTTATTCGTTATCCAGTTTTGACGGAAAAATCAAACTTAATGACAGAAGGAAATCAATATTTCTTTGCTGTTGCTAAGGATGCGAATAAAGGCGATATTAAGCAGGCTGTTGAACTTGTATTTGACGTTAAAGTTAAATCCGTAAATACGTTAATTAGGAAGGGCAAGACAAGAACTTTCCGTGGACGTAAAGGAAGACAGTCAGACGTAAAGAGAGCAATGGTTTCTCTTGAGTCGGGACAAATAATAGACTTTTCAAGTGGAGTGTAGTCATAATGGCCTTAAAAAGCTATAAGCCAACAACACCTGGGCAAAGACAGCTCATTGACATCGATAGAAAAGAAATCTGGAAGGGTTCTCCGCACAAAGCATTGTGTATCGGCAAAAAGAAGTCGGGCGGAAGAAACAATCTCGGCAGAACAACCTCTTGGAATATGAGCGGCGGTCATAAGCAAAAATACCGTATCATTGATTTCAAGCGTGATAAGCATGATATGCCTGGCGTTGTTGAGAGGATCGAGTATGATCCAAACAGAAGCGCGTTTATCGCCTTGTTAAAATACGAGGATGGTGAGTTTCGGTATATTTTGGCCCCCCAAAGATTGCAACCTGGTGATTCAGTTGTTGCGTCAGAAAAGGCCGATATAAAGCCCGGTAACGCTATGATGCTTAAAAGCATACCCGTTGGAACGATTGTTCACAATGTTGAGTTAAAAATCGACAAGGGCGGTCAGATTGCGCGATCAGCTGGGACTTATGCCCAGATCATGGGACGCGATTCAGGGTATATTATTGTTAAGATGACATCCGGTGAAGTAAGGCTCATTAAAGGCGAATGCAAAGCAACCGTCGGCGCTTTATCAAACTCTGATCATCAAAACAGGTCTTATGGTAAGGCTGGACGTATGAGATGGCTTGGTGTTAAACCAACTGTCCGAGGCGTTGCCATGAACCCAGTCGACCATCCGCATGGTGGTGGTGAAGGTAAAACTTCTGGTGGACGGCATCCCGTAACACCGTGGGGCAAGCCAACGAAGGGCAAGAAGACACGCAAGAATAAGCGTACAACTAATATGATAATAAGACGTCGTAAATAACGGAGATAAAAGTGGCAAGATCTGTATGGAAAGGCCCCTTCTTTGACAAGTACCTTTTAAAGAAGGCAAGTACAACAAAGGAGTCGGGAAGAAAAGAGATCATTAAGACATGGTCTAGAAGATCAACTGTTATTCCTCAATTCGTTGGGGTGACGTTTGGTGTGCATAATGGGCATAAGTTTATCCCTGTTTATGTAACCGAAAATATGGTTGGACATAAACTTGGTGAATTTGCGCCGACACGCACATATCACGGACATGGCGCTGATAAAAAGGCAAAAAGATAGTAAGTAAAACCAAAAGGTTTGACCAAAGGTTTAAAGGTTAGGGTGTAAAAATGGACTCTGGAACAGCGATGGCAATTTTGAATGGACTTAGAGTAAGTCCACGCAAATTAAATTTGATTGCTCAAGCAATTCGTGGGATGAAAGCCGACAAGGCAATAAATTATCTGTCTTTTTGCCAAAGAAGAGTAGCAAAAGATGTTAAAAAGACTGTACTATCTGCTATAGCAAATGCGGAAAACAATCACGGTCTTGATATCGATAAGCTGTATATTCATGAAGCTTATGTTGGTCATGGAATACGCTTGAAGCGTTTTCATGCAAGAGCAAAGGGACGAGGAGCATCAATTAAAAAGGTGTTTAGTAATCTCAGCGTCAAAGTTATAGAAAAAGAGGTTTAAAAAAGCTATGGGGCAAAAAGTAAACCCTATCGGGCTAAGGTTAGGGATCAATAAAACCTGGGATTCTAGGTGGTTCGCTAAGCGCGATTATGGAAAACTCTTACATCAAGATATTGCCATTCGTGCATACATTGGTGAAAATCTAACACAAGCAGGAATTTCGAAGGTTGTTATTGAAAGGCCAGCTAAAAAAGCGCGGTTAAGTATTTATACAGCACGTCCTGGTATTTTGATTGGTAAAAAGGGTGCAGACATTGAAAAGCTGCGTCAGAGCCTCACGAAAATTGCCAAGGTTGATGTTTCTATTAATATTATAGAAATTCGGAAGCCAGAATTGGATGCAAAGCTCATCGCTGAGGGGATCGCTCAACAAATCGAGAGACGCGTTTCGTTCCGACGGGCCATGAAGAGAGCAATGCAGTCAGCGCAACGTTTGGGTGCACTTGGGATTCGTGTTAACTGTTCTGGTCGCCTTGGTGGTGCAGAAATTGCCCGTATGGAGTGGTATCGTGAAGGAAGGGTGCCGTTGCATACCTTGCGGTCCGATATTGACTATGGTACAGGGACTGCCAAGACAACTTATGGAACGTGCGGTATAAAGGTTTGGGTCTATAAAGGGGAGATCAAAGAACATGATCCCATGGCTCAGGATAAAAAAACTGCTGAATATGTGTTAAATCGCTAGATTTTTTGAGGCTAATATGTTATCACCAAAAAAGACAAAGTACCGTAAAGCTTTTAAAGGAAAAGTTCACGGTCTTGCAAAAGCAGGTACTTCGGTAAGCTTTGGAAGCTTTGGCTTAAAAGCAGTCGAACCAGCCCGCGTAACAGCGCGTCAGATAGAAGCTGCCCGCCGTGCCATAACAAGGCACATCAAGAGAGTTGGAAGAGTTTGGATTAGAATATTTCCGGATGTTCCAGTCTCAAGAAAGCCTGCAGAAGTAAGAATGGGTAGCGGCAAAGGGTCGCCAGAATTTTGGATGTGTCGTGTGAAACCAGGACGCGTTATGTTTGAGTTGGATGGCGTTGCACAAGACGTGGCTGAAAAAGCTTTCGAGCTGGCATCAGAAAAACTTCCGATACAAACAAAGTTTGTTAAAAGACTTGTCTAGAAGGCAGAGAAGAAAATGAAATTCGATTCGATTTTAAGTAAAAGCAAAGAAGAGCTATACGAAATTGTTCTTATGCTGAAAAAAGAAATGCTGAACCTCCGGACACAGGCCAAGGTCAATCAACAAACGAATGTGACAAGGACACGCGAATGTCGTCGGGATGTAGCGCGCGTTAAAACTAGATTGAAACAGTTAGAATCAAACGGATAAGGGAGACTGGTAGATGCCGCGCAGAGTGCTACAGGGCGTTGTTGTCAGCGATAAAAGCAACAAAACGATTATTGTCAAAGTAGAAAAAAATATAATGCACCCCGTGTACAAGAAGTACATTAAAAGGCATTGCAAGTATGCTGTTCATGACGAAGAAAATTCCTGCAAAGTTGGTGATAGTGTAAGCATACTCGAATCACCGCCAATATCGAAAACAAAAAAATGGATCGTAAAGCAGTAAGTAGTGCGCACAGCAATAGTATGTGCACTCAGGCAAATTGGGGTATGTGATTGTGATACAAGTAGAATCAAGATTAGAAGTAGCTGACAATTCAGGCGCAAAAGAAGTTCTTTGCATTAAAGTACTTGGTGGCGCCAAAAGAAGGTACGCTTCTGTTGGGGACGTTATAGTCGTTTCTGTTAAGGATGCCGTGCCAAGAGGCAAGGTAAAAAAGGGTGAAGTTTTACGCGCCGTTGTTGTAAGAACAAAGCAAGCCGTCAAAAGAATTGATGGGTCATTGATTGCGTTCGATACAAATGCTGCCGTTATGATCAACAAACAAGGCGAACCCATTGGTAGCCGTATTTTTGGTCCTGTTACCCGTGAATTACGTTCTGCCGGATACATGAAAATCATTTCTTTGGCACCAGAGGTTCTCTAAAATGACTCAAATTAAATGCAAAATCAAAAAAGGTGACGTTGTCGTTGTGACAACTGGAAAAAACAAAGGCAAGACTGGTCTTGTCCAAAAAGTAATTTTGGCTGAATCACGGTTGCTTGTTGATGGAATCAACGTTGTTCGTCGGAACAAAAAGCCAACTGCTCAAAATCCAGACGGGCCAGTGACAAAGAATTTGCCTATTCATATTTCCAACGTATCTTTGTTTGATCCCGAGACGGATCAAATTTCAAAAGTTGGGTATAAAATTTCGGAAAGTGGGCAAAAGGTTCGTTTTTTGAGAAAAACAGGAACAGAGCTGTAAACCTAGAAATCGCCTACTAAACGTTTTGAGTGAAAAAAATGACCGCTTTAAAAGAAAAATATGAAAAAAGTATCAAGAAAGCCTTAATGGAAGAGCTTGGTCTAACGAACGCATTGAGTGTGCCAAGAGTGACGAAGGTTGTTGTCAACATGTGCGTCGGCGAAGCCGCACAAGACAGCAAGAAGCTTCAGGTTGCTGTTGATGATCTTATGGCGATAACCGGACAAAAGCCAATCATTACAAAAGCTAAAAAATCTATTGCCGCCTTTAAATTGAGAGAAGGCATGAGTATCGGGGCAAAAGTTACCCTTAGAAAAGATATGATGTATGAATTCCTTGACAGACTCATTAATATAGCTCTTCCTAGAGTGAGAGATTTTAGAGGGCTGTCCATAAAGAGTTTTGACGGTAATGGTAATTATTCTTTGGGAATTAAGGAACAAATTGTTTTCCCAGAAATAAATTATGATAAAGTCGATAAGGTTCGCGGTTTTGATGTGACAGTTTGTACGACAGCAAAAAACGATGAAGATGCTGGAAAGCTTCTGAAAGCGCTGAACTTCCCGTTCACTAATTAAACTTTTCAATTAAATTGCTCTGGTTAGAGTGAGGTAAAATATGGCAAAGCAAAGTTCGATAGAAAACAATAAAAGGCGTGAGCGCATTATTGCTTCCTATCAGAAGAAAAGAAGCCTGTTAAAGGCCGTAACACAAGACAAGGATCTTCCCTTGGAAGAAAGAATACAAGCAACATTCAAACTTTCTGAATGTCCAAGAAATTCATGCGGTGTAAGATATAGAAACCGTTGTGAATTAACCGGAAGAGCACGTAGTGTGTACAGAAAGTTTAAATTATCGAGAATTGCTCTGCGTGAATTATCATTGCAGGGTGTGATACCTGGAATAGTAAAAGCAAGTTGGTGAAGAAGAATGACAATAAGTGATCCAATCAGTGATTTATTGACGAGAATTAGAAATGCTCAAAGAGCAAACAAGGAAAATGTAAAAGCACCTGCTTCTAAGCAAGCGGAATGTCTTTTGCAGGTTCTGGCCGATGAAGGATACATAAGGGGATTTTTACGGGAAAAAGGCGAAGGATTTGCTGATCAATTAAAAATTGAACTCAAGTACTTTGATGGTCTTCCTGTGATCAAATTAATTGATAGAGTGTCAAAGCCTGGTAGACGGGTTTATTCATCTATCAAGGAATTGCCCTTGGTTCGGAATGGCCTTGGAATCAATATTTTGAATACATCTCATGGTGTCATGTCTGATGCTCGCGCACGAAAAGAAGGCATCGGCGGTGAGGTCATTTGTGCAGTATTTTAAGTTGTGCGCTGAGTTAAGGCACAATGGTTTAGGAAGAGAAATATGTCCAGAGTAGGAAAAAACGAGATCGCATTACCGTCCAGTGTTGAATTTAAGCACGATGGCGGAATGTTGACTGTAACGGGTAAGATGGGTGCGGAAACTCTTGCAATACCTGAATGTCTCAAAATGGAGAATTCAGAAAAGGGCGTGAGGCTTGTTCCTGTTGATGATGACAGAAAGACACGAATCCTTTGGGGTACAACGCAACGAAATCTTGCGAATGCGGTCAAGGGTGTGAGCGAAGGCTTTACCATTAACATGGAATTGAACGGCGTCGGATATAGGGCTGCTGTAGCAGGAAAGAGACTGACCTTGCAGTTAGGGTACAGCCATGATATCGTGTACGATATTCCTGATGGAATTACCATTAAATCGGAAAAACCGACAGCTTTTTCAATTAGTGGCGCTTCTAAGCAGCAAATTGGACAAATTGCAGCATATTTACGTGCTTTCAGAAAGCCAGAGCCTTATAAAGGCAAAGGGATAATGCGGGCTAAGGAATTTGTTGTTAGGAAAGAAGGAAAGAAGAAATAGCATGGCAAAGTGTTTAGAGCTGCTGCAGAAAAGAAAAGAACGTCAACGTCACAAGTTGCGTACGCTATCCACGGGTAGACCCCGTTTGAGCGTACATCGCACAAACAAGCATACCTATGCACAGATTATCGATGACACCACACGCGTTACGATGGTTGCGGTTTCGACTTTGTCACCCGCTGCAAAAGGTATTGTCAGTGGTGGCAACAAAGATGCGGCAATAATGGTCGGTAAGCTAATCGCAGAAGAAGCCTTAAAAAAGGGCATTAGCTCGGTTGTTTTTGATCGATCCGGATATCTTTATCACGGACGCATAAAAGCATTAGCCGACAGCGCACGCAGCGGCGGATTACAATTTTAAATAGTGAAATAAGTTACTAAGAATTTAGGTAATAAATTATGGCGAGACAATCATCCAACGAAAACCACCGCGAAGAACAACAGTTTATTGAAAAACTTGTTAGCGTAAGGCGCGTAACAAAGGTTGTAAAGGGCGGCAAGACACTGCGTTTTTCTGCCTTAGTTGTTGTTGGCGATGGAAAAGGAAAAGTCGGGTACGCTACAGGAAAAGCGAAGGAAGTCCCGGATGCTGTTAAAAAAGCATCTGAGCGGGCAAAAAGAAGCATGATTCGTGTTCCTCTGAGGGAAGCTAGAACATTGCATCATGACACGAATGCCAGAATTGGCGCTGGTCGTGTTTATCTAAGGCCAGCCCCCGCTGGTACTGGCGTGATTGCCGGTGGTGCGATGCGTGCTGTTTTCGAAGCATTGGGGTTACATGACGTGGTTAGTAAATCAGTCGGCACAGGAAACTATCATAACACAGTTCGTGCAACAATCGGCGCTTTGAAAGCTGTTTATTCCCCTCGTCAAGTTGCGAATAAGCTTGGCAAGAAGCTTGGTGAAATCGTCGCACGTCGTGAACATGGCACAAAAGCTGTTAAGAATACTTCCGAAGAAACCAAGGTTTTGGTTTAAGGATATTAGTCTCATTGATAGAAATAGTCAGTAAAGGGTTGTAAAATGAAAGCCGCTTCAAAAAGAATCACTGTTCAGCAGCATGGTAGTGCGATCAGAAGGCATTCAACACAATTAGAGAATTTGAAATCTCTTGGGTTGGGTAAGATTGGCGCACAAAGAGAATTAGAGGATACAGCGTCTATTCGCGGTCTTATTCGCAAAGTGCAACACATGGTTCGGATCGTATCAGAATAACGAATATAAAAATCGCGAAATAAAAGGGCTCAGTGATGTCTCATCAATTAAATACAATAAAAGATAATAAAGGCGCGCGCGTTTCTAAGAAATTGGTTGGTAGAGGCCTCGGTTCTGGTCTTGGAAAAACTTCTGGTCGTGGCGGGAAGGGGCAGACTGCTCGTTCTGGCGTCGCAATCAACGGATTCGAAGGTGGTCAAACCCCTATTTACAGAAGATTGCCAAAAAGAGGTTTCGTGAACATTCATCGCGTCGAATTGCATGAATTGGATTTCAAGAAACTGAATGCCCTTTTTGAGAAGCATAACTTGCCAAAAGACACCGTGATTAACCTGGATGTTTTGAAGGCTCTTGGTTGTACACCTCAACACATGCGGGGCGTAAGTCTTATTGGAAACGGTGTTCCAAGTCAGGCTTACAAGCTTGCCATAACAAGAGCAACAAAGACAGCTCAAAAGCTTCTTGATGCATCTGGTGGTTCTGTCGTATTCGAATAAGAGTCGCTTTCTGGGTAAATTATTTAAAGGTCAAGTATGTCATCAGCAATAGAACAATTAGCGGCAGGGATTAGTTTTTCTACTTTCAGCAAGGCGGAAGATTTAAAAAAGAGAATTTGGTTTACGCTTGCCGCTTTGGTTATTTATAGGTTGGGGACATATGTGCCATTGCCTGGAATCAATCCGCTGATTATCTCTGAGTTTACTCGGCAAAATGCAGGTGGGATTCTTGGGATTCTTGATATGTTTTCGGGTGGTGCGATTGGTCGTATGACCATTTTTTCCCTGAACATCATGCCTTATATCTCTGCCAGCATCATTGTTCAGTTGATGACGTCAGTCTCTCCGCACATGGAGGCCCTAAAGAAAGAGGGCGAAACTGGCAAGAAAAAGCTTAATCAATATACACGGTACGGAACCGTTTTCCTGGCGGCTATACAAGCTTATGGAATTGCATTTGGGCTCGAGAAAATGACCGGCCATTCCGGACCGGCTGTCCTTGATCCGGGATTTATGTTCAAAATGTCAACGATCATCACCTTAACAGGCGGAACGTTGTTCATTATGTGGCTCGGTGAGCAGATTACATCCAGGGGGATCGGAAACGGAACTTCGATCATCATTTACTCTGGTATCGTTGCAAACTTACCGCAGGCTATCTTTAATACATTCGAATTAGGTAGGCAGGGTGCGCTATCTGCGGTTGTTATCATCGGCGTGATGGCCATGGTTGCGCTTGTCATTGGATACATTGTGTTTATGGAAAAGGCCCAAAGGCGCATTCCGATCCAATATCCGAAACGCCAAGTTGCGGCGAACATGCCAGCAGTTTCACAAAATACGCATTTGCCGCTTAAGCTTAATAGTGCTGGTGTGATTCCGCCAATCTTTGCATCCTCTCTGCTTTTGTTGCCCGCAACGATTATAGGGTTTTCGAGCACGTCCCAAGATTCTTGGATGGCTTCCTTTTCGCGTTTGTTTGCGCATGGACAGCCAATTTATATGGTATGTTTTATCGGTTTGATCATTTTCTTTGCGTTCTTTTATACGGCACTGATGTTCAACCCGACAGAGACATCCGATAACCTCAAGAAAATGGGTTCCTATATACCGGGTATTAGGCCGGGTCCACAGACAGCGGAATATATCGACTATGTTTTGACTCGGTTGACGGTTGTTGGTGCCATTTACCTAGCGTCGGTTTGTATTTTGCCTGAATTGATTTTGTCCCGGGTTTCCCTACCATTCTATTTTGGTGGAACCAGCCTGTTGATCGTTGTTAGTGTGACCATTGATACGGTTGGGCAAATACAGTCTCACCTTGTGGCGCATCAGTACGAAGGGTTGATTAAAAAATCAAAACTCAAGGGCAAGACAAAGAAATGATCGTTGTTTTTTTAGGCCCTCCCGGTTGTGGCAAGGGCACACAAGCATCGTTCCTGAATAAGGCCTTTGGTTTTTATCATTTGTCAACAGGCGACGAGATTCGGAATGAAATCAGAGAAAAGACACCATTGGGACTGCAAATTGCGGAGCCCTATGAGCGTGGAGAACTTTTGTCAGACAAAATAGTTCTTGAAATTGTTGAGAAAATAATTGCAAAGCACGCAACTAAAAGTATACTATTTGATGGGTTTCCAAGAACTTTGCCGCAGGCTCAGTCCTTGGATGATGTTTTGGGTAAGCATCATTTACAAGTTGATGCTGTTATCAGTTTTAGCGTTGACGATGATTTGATAGTCCAAAGGGTTCTGGGACGGATAGTTTGTGGTTCCTGTCAAAGCGTGTATAACACATACACTAATCCAACAAAAGAATCTGGTGTGTGTGATCACTGTGGATCACAAAATTTTATCAGAAGAACAGATGACACAGAGGATGCTTTGAAGACAAGGCTGGATCTTTATAAAAAAACGATAGAACCTGTCAAAGAGTACTATATTAAAAAAGAGAAACTTGTTAACATCGACGCTTCAAAGGGCGCTGGGGAAGTAACTCAATCATTATTAATGGACCTTAACATTGTAGAACAAGGAGAGTAAGGTGGCACGTATTGCTGGTGTCAATATACCGACACAAAAGAAGGTAGTTATTGGATTAACGTACATTTTCGGTATTGGCGATAATATTGCCAAACGAATAATGCAAGAGGCTGGAATTGACATGCAAAAGCGCGTCAATCAACTTAGCGATCATGAAGTTTTGAAAATCAGGGAACTGATCGATCGTGATTGCAAAGTGGAAGGTGATCTTAGGCGTGAAGTATCAATGAACATCAAGCGTTTGATGGATCTTGGTTGCTATCGTGGCCTGCGTCACAGAAAAGGCTTGCCGGTCAGAGGACAAAGAACTCACACGAACGCAAGAACAAGAAAAGGCAAAGCGGTTGCTATTGCTGGTAAAAAGATGGTTGGTAAGTAGTATCAAAAGAGTTTGATAAAGCAGAAACTCGAAGCCACTTTGTGTAATGCATAATCAGGTTTCGTTTTTTGGTTTATTGAAATTAAAAGTGAAAAAAAGAATTCAGGTGAATTATGGCACAGAAGACAGTAGCTCGCGTTAAAAGAAGAGAAAAGAAAAATATCGTTAATGCCGTTGCTCATATCAATGCAACCTTTAACAATACTTTGATTACCATCAGTGATGAACAGGGAAATGCAATTTCATGGTCATCGGCCGGGACAGCTGGTTTCAAGGGGTCCAGAAAATCGACTCCCTATGCGGCACAAATTGCTGCCGAAGAAGCTGGAAAAAAGGCGGCTGAGCATGGTGTAAAAAATGTGTCTGTTGTTGTAAAAGGACCCGGGTCCGGAAGAGAAACCGCCCTTCGTGCATTGCAATCAATCGGTTTTATTATTACTACCGTGAGAGACGTTACTCCGATTCCTCATAATGGATGCCGTCCGTCGAAAAGACGCCGCGTATAAGACTGATTCTTTCGCAAAGTTACGTCAAAAGTAGTTATAATTAAGAGGTCAAGATAGTGATTGAAAAGAACTGGCAGTCCCTGATTAAGTCGTATAATTTGAATGTTGCCTATCAGGATGAGCAATTACGCGAAGCCGAGGTGGTTGTAGAACCATTGGAGCGCGGCTTTGGGACAACGTTGGGCAATGCCTTAAGAAGAACATTGCTTTCCTCCATGCAGGGTGCTGCAATAACATCCATCAAAATCGATGGTATACTGCATGAGTTTTCAGCTGTTCCTGGAGTCTTAGAAGATGTTACGGATATCATTCTAAACCTGAAAACAGTTGGCGTTCGCCTTAATTCAGAGCTCCCCAAGAAGGTTAAAATATCTGTCGTTGGTCCAAAAGTTGTGACCTCTGGAGATATTCAAACAACATCTGAAGTTGAAATTCTTGATCCAGATGTCGTGATTTGCACGCTCGGTGAGGGGGCGACTTTGAACATGGAGCTCACAATCCAAAGTGGAAAAGGGTATATTCCGGCCAGTCAAATGATTGCGGAAGATAAGCCGATTGGCGTGATTCCGATCGATGCCATTTTTGGCCCTGTCCGAAGAGTTGTTTTTAAGGTTGAGCAGACCCGCGTTGGGCAAAGAACTGACTATGACAAGTTGATTTTGCGTGTCCAAACAAATGGGTCGATAAAGCCCGATGACGCCGTTGCTTATGCTGCACGTATATTGCAGGATCAATTACAGCAGTTTATTAACTTCGAAGAACCAAAGAGCGCCGAAAAGAAAGACTCCAAAGAAGAGTTACCTTTCAACAGAAATCTTCTTAAGAAAGTTGATGAATTAGAGCTGTCTGTACGTTCTGCAAATTGTTTGAAGAATGAAAATATTTTCTATATTGGTGATCTGGTGCAAAAATCAGATAACGATATGCTCAAGACTCCTAATTTTGGTCGTAAGTCGTTGAATGAAATCAAGGAAGTTTTGTCACAGATGGGCCTAGGTTTTGGGATGGTTATTCCAAATTGGCCACCAGAGAATATAGATGATTTGGCTAAGCACTTAGAAGACCCCTATACATAGTCCGTATATACAGTAAAAAGGAATAGTTTCATGAGACATAAAATTGCAGGACGGAAGCTTAATCGCACAAGTTCCCACAGAAAAGCCCTGTTCAAGAACATGGCGCAGGCACTTATAAAGAGCGAACAGATTCAAACAACTTTGCCAAAAGCAAAGGAACTGCGCCCCGTTGTAGAAAAGCTGGTCACGCTGGCAAAGCGCGGTGACCTTCATGCGCGGCGCCAAATTATATCCCAGGTTCAGGACCAGGATGTGGCCGAAAAGCTGATGAGCGCCCTTGCGCCCCGTTTCGAGGCAAGAGCCGGTGGTTACACACGCATTATAAAGGCTGGCTTTCGCTATGGCGATAATGCCCCGATGGCCGTCATAGAATTTGTTTCCTAGTAAGATCAGCAATTGATCATTACTTTATCTCCTCCCTGGGTTTGACCTTGGGAGGAAAATTTCAGAATCGCGAAACCTTCCTGATTTTTTTCATATACTCATGCCCATTTCGGGTGATTTTTCCTAAGAACTATATCCAAAGAACGTGCCAAGACTCATGAAAATTTATTGAAAATGGTATAATGATGGTTTTCTGTTTTGGAAAATGGTACGGTTGTTAGAAATATTTTTAAGATCATTTGGGGAGATACCGTGGACTGGATTATTCATAATTTTTTCCCTTTCATTATAACATTGACGATCTTGGTCTTTGTTCACGAATTGGGGCACTTTCTGGTTGCCCGCCGAAATGACGTTCGGGTTACGGTATTTTCGATTGGCTTTGGTCCATCATTATTTGGATGGAATGACAGCAAGGGAACCCGTTGGCAATTTTGCCTGATCCCGCTTGGTGGATACGTCAAGATGTTTGGCGATGCCGATCCCAGCAGTGGATTGGCTGACAGCGCTATTCAAAAGCTTACTGAAAAAGAAAAAAAATTAACCCTCCACAGCAAAACGCCCTTACAAAGAATCGCTGTTGCGGTTGCTGGTCCCTTGGCGAACTTCATATTTGCCTTTGTTATTTTGACAGGTTTGATTACTGTAAAGGGTGTTCCCTTTTTAGCCCCAACAATCGGGTTTATTGAATCTGGAATGTTGGCCGACAAATCTGGATTAAAAACAGACGATAAAATCATCACCCTGAACCACCAAAAGGTTGATAGTTTCGAGCATCTGCGGTCCCTGATTCGTGACAATATTGGCAATGAAATTGCCTTAGAGATCGACCGTCATGGGGAAGTCATTCAAAAAACAATCGCCCTGTATGAAAAAAATTCCACAACAGGTGAAATAACCCCCCTTAAAAAGTTGGGAATCGGGCCAAATCCACCAGAATATTGCCCTGCAACTGTATTTTCTGCCGCTACTCATTCCGTTTACATAATATGGGATTTGTGTGTTGGGACATTAAAAGGTCTGGGCGCAATGATTACCGGTCAACAAGGGGCCGGTGATCTGGGGGGGATTTTGTCCATTGGGGACATGGCAGCCCAAAGCACAAAGGGGGGGGTAGCCCTAATCCTTTCGTTTATGGCTATGTTATCCGTGAATTTGGGATTGATTAATTTGCTTCCCATTCCCGTATTAGATGGCGGACACATATTTTTGTGTTCCATAGAAGCCCTGCGCGGCAAGCCCTTAAGTCTTAAAATGCAGGAACGAATTTTTCTGGTCGGGTTTTTGTTTATTGCCAGCACGATGCTCTATGCGACCTGGAATGATTTGGTGCGGTATAAAGTTTTTCATTATATTAAGAATTGGTTTTAACTATGAATAAATTTCTTGTTTCTCGATTTGTTTTATTGTCTGCTTGCTTGACGTGCGCGACTGTGCCGTCCATTGGTGCCGATCAACCCGTAAAAGCAATCCCTGCTGTGGCAAAAGATTCTGGTGGCCTTATCAAAGGGATCAAGATTATCGGGAACCAACGTGTTGAATCAGAAACGATTTATTCCTATTTATCCCTGAAGGCGGGTGATGCCTTTAATCAAGGGAAAATGGATCAGGCCCTGAAAGATCTTTTTCTGACGGGGTATTTTTCGGATGTTCATGTATACCGCGAAGGACAATCAATTGTTATCAAGGTTGACGAAAATCCCATCATTAATCGCGTCGCTTTCGAGGGAAACAACAAGTTGAAAGATGATGTTGTTTTGCAAGAAATACGCCTTCGTCCCCGCGAAGTTTTGTCACGGACACGAATCCAAGAAGCGCAGCAACGTATTTTGGAAATCTATCGCAGGATGGGACGTTTCGGAGCCAAGGTTGACCCTAAGATCATCAAGTTACCAGAAAACCGTGTTGATTTGGTGTTTGAAATCAACGAAGGAGCCGTCACCTATGTCCGAAGCGTTCAGTTCGTTGGTAACAAACATTTCGCGTCCAAAAAACTAGAAGAGCAACTCCTCACGAAACGGACGCGCTGGTATCGCTTTTTCGCCGTTGATGATGTTTATGATCCTGATCGTTTCATTGCGGACCAACAATCCGTTCGTAAATTTTATTATGATAACGGCTATCCAGATTTCCGCATCATTTCAGCCATTGCAGAACTCAGCCCCGATCAAAAAGATTTTTACCTGACATTCACGGTTGCCGAGGGTGAGCTTTATCATTTTGGCAAGATTGATGTTGTGTCCAAGATTGCATCCGTTAAAGCCAAAGACCTAAAAAGCAAAATTGGTTTCGCTGAAAAAGATATGTTTAGCGGAAAGCTTATCGAATTAGCATCCAATGCCATCACTGATGCCGTGGGAAGTCAGGGCTATGCCTTCGTTTCTGTCGAGCCAAAGATCGAGAAAGACCCCAAAACAAAGGCAGCCAATATAACCTTTGAAATTAAAGAAGGGCCACGCGTCTACATTGAAAAAATTGTCGTCATTGGAAACGATCGAACACGTGATCATGTTATTCTGCGGGAAATCAAACTCCACGAGGGGGATGCCTATAACGCCGCCAAGATTAAGCAATCCGAAAGAAACCTAAGGGATTTGCAGTATTTCAAAGGTGCCACTATAGAAACAGAACAGGGAAGCGCCCCAGATAAGGCACGCTTAATTGTCAAGGTAGAAGAGCAACCAACAGGGGAAATGACCCTAGCCGGCGGTTATTCCACGCTTGATGGTCCCTTGGCCAACATAAAAGTGGTCGAGCGGAATTTCAGGGGAACAGGCCAGGTTGTTCATGCGGACCTTACCCTTGCAAAGAAAAAACAAGATTTTGATATCGGAATCGTGGAGCCTTATTTCTTGGATCGGAATCTGGCAGCAAGCGCAAGCGTGTTCAGTGTGAGGTCCACACGCTTTACCGCGTATCATTACCTAACAAAGGGGATCAATACGGGCCTTGGATACAAGCTGAGCGAGTATTGGGGCCAAAGCTGGGGATATACACTGAAACAGGAAACGATGAGCCACATCGCCCCCAATGCGTCGACCATCATCCGACAACAGGCGGGAAATACTTTGGCATCCATGATTAGCCACACCCTTTCCTATGACCAGCGCAACAGTCGTATTGCGCCAACGTCCGGATATGTCCTGACGATGAGCAACGCGTATGCCGGTCTTGGTGGGACGGTTAACTATCTTCGCAATGACTTGGGGGCCAATTGGTATTATTCCCCACTAGACGAAGTTGTTCTGGGAATGAAAGGATCCGTGGGCGCCATGGAAAAAGTCAAAAAACCAATTCGTGTGGTTGATAGCATCATGTTGGGCGCGGATTCATTACGTGGGTTTGAATATGGCGGATTGGGGCCACGAGATACATTAACAGGAGATTCCCTGGGTGGTACGCGTTATTGGACGGCGACCGCAGAAATGATGTTCCCCATTGGGCTGCCCAATGAATTCGGGGTCAGAGGCGCCGTGTTTTCAGACGTTGGAACAACGTGGAAGCCAGGCCAAAAAACAGCAACCGTTGTTGATAACAAAGCTATGCGGGCATCCGTTGGTTGTGGGGTCGCCTGGACATCGCCATTTGGTCCGCTTCGTATTGATTATGCACGACCTATCAAAAGACAAAAATTCGATAAAGAACAAAGGGTTCTGTTCGGTTTTTCAACAACGTTTTAAGGACCACAAAAAGGCGTATCATGAAAAAGGATCTCGATCTATTCGTTCCAAAAAAGGCCCCAAGCCATCGGCAAAGCCGTGTGGCTCAGGAAATTCGCCATTGCCTGGCCGATGTGTTATCGCGTGGAGATTTTCCAACCCTGCGCACCAGCAAGGGAAAGATGCTGTCCTTTAGTCACCCCATTACGATTACGTCTGTTGATGTTTCGCCCGACCTTCATCATGCGACGATTTCAGTTATGCCCCTGGGCGGTCTATTCCAGGCAGAGGCCCTGACATTCTTAACTGCCTTTTCTGGCTTGCTCAGGAAAACAGTTTCACAAAAGGTCCACCTTCGAACGTCACCAATGCTGGCCTTTGAAATCGATCGTAGTTTTTCGGTTGGGGAAAAAATCGATTCGATCTTGAATTCGCTAGGCTAGGTTGTCACCAAGAAATCGAACATAAACGATCGCATCATCGACAGCAGGCATATGGAAAATTTCCTAGGGATCACTTTAACGCGTAAAAATCTTGGGATTGTTTTGGCTCTCTCGTCTACTATATATATTGCAACGGCTGATTTATTTATAAAAATATTCGATCAAGAGTATTCTATTTTTCAGCTTGTGCTGTTTAGTGAATTGTTTTCATTGTTTGTTTTCATTGTTTGTTTTTATCCCGCTTGTGTACAAAAGCAATGGATGGAAAAAAGCTCTTTCAACAAATAACGTTCGACGACACGGATGCAATAGCCTTTTAAGTGTGCTTGGTATTTGTTTTTTGTTTGAAGCCATACGACAATTGACCCTGGCTGATGCTGTTGTTTTGAGTTTTGCCGAAGGCATATTTTTGGTTCTGTTCTTTGTTTTTTTTCACAAAGAACATATTGGCTTAAGGCGCTGCTTTCTACTTTTTCTTGGTCTGACCGGGGTTGTGATTGTTGCAAAGCCAACCGGGAATATTTTTAATTGGGGGTCTGTTTTTGCGGTGTTATCTGCCCTTTGCGAGGCTTTGTTTGTTTTTAACTGCAAAACTCTCCGGAAAACAGATTCAGACGCATCAATCATGATCTATGCCACTGTCTTGAATATCATTTTCTGCGCATCGTCGATGGTTTTTGTGTGGGTCTTTCCGACCCCAAAGGATTGGATGCTGTTGTTTTTTATTGGCATTTTGAACGGTTATGGTCATTATTATTCAACGATTTCTTATTACTATGCCCCCTCTAATCTTATTGCTCCGCTCAGCTATATAACGGTTGTGTGGGCGGTTTTGTATGACATCTTCTTCTTGTCTCACGTTCCAGAAACCAGTTTCCTTATCGGGGCGACCTTGATCATTGGCAGCAGCATATATGGCTATTCGTATTCCAAACGGAACGAAAAGCATTAAAACAAAAATCACAGACTTTGTTATTTTTTTTAGAAATCCCCATCTTTTTCTTGCTTTTAATCCCAAGCCATTGCTAAAAGGGCATTGCGATTGTTTTTTGTATACCTACTGAAAATGATTTTTTGAATTAAAGGAAAAAATAGTGAGTAAAAATGTTGTGGTGGTGGAATCCCCTGCTAAGGCAAAAACAATTGGTAAATATCTTGGAAATGACTATGTCGTTTTGGCCAGCTACGGGCACATCCGTGACCTGCCCGCCAAGAATGGATCCGTTGATCCAAAAAACGACTTTTCCATGCTATGGGAAATTGGCGAGAGATCACACAAGCATATCGACGAAATTTCAAAGGCTGTTAAATCTGCCGATACCCTGCTGCTAGCAACCGACCCTGACAGAGAAGGGGAAGCCATTTCGTGGCATGTCCAAGAAGTTCTAAGGGACAAAAATCTGCTGAACAATAAAAAGGTTGAGCGAATTGTCTTTCATGAAATCACCAAGACAGCGATACAAAAAGCGATAAAAGAACCACGCCCCATCAACATGGAATTGGTCGAGGCTTATCTGGCCCGACGCGCCCTTGATTACCTGGTTGGATTTACATTATCACCCGTTTTGTGGCGCAAGCTGCCGGGCGCCCGTTCCGCCGGCCGAGTCCAATCCGTTGCATTGCGCTTAATCGTGGACCGTGAACAAAGCATCGAATCTTTTAAAAACCAAGAATATTGGACCATCACGGCCGACCTTTTATCAGCGCGACAGGATCTGTTTACTGCACGCCTGACACAGTTCAACACCAAAAAACTTGATAAATTCGCCATTCCTAATGAACAGACTGCGCATGAGATAGCCGACCGTATCCGCCAGCAAGACTTTGCAATTTCATCAATCGACAAAAAACAGGTCAAGCGCCATCCGTCAGCCCCGTTTATTACGTCTACCCTGCAACAAGAAGCCGCCCGTAAGCTTGGGTTTAGCGCAAGCCGAACGATGCAGCTGGCGCAAAAGCTGTATGAAGGGGTCGCGATGGATGGCGAAGTCACTGGATTGATCAGCTATATGCGTACGGACAGTGTCACTCTGTCACAGGATGCCGTTCAAGAAGGGCGTCAATTCCTAAAAGACACCTATGGGGATCAATATGTTCCCGAAAGCATTCGGCAATTTAAAACCAAAGCAAAAAATGCCCAGGAAGCACACGAAGCCATTCGGCCAACGCTGCTGTCCCGTCGTCCGTCCGATGTGGCGCGATTCTTGGATGATACCAGCTTGAAATTATACGATCTGATTTGGAAACGAACCCTTGCGTCTTTAATGGAAAGCGCATTGTTTGATCAGGTTGCTGTTGATATTGCAAGCACCGATGCCAGCACGGTCCTTAGGGCCACAGGGTCAACCTTGGTTTTTGATGGGTTTTTGAAACTTTACCAAGAAGGGGTCGATGAAGCCCCAGATTTAGATATCAAGGACGCGGAGAACGTCGAGGGGCTGCTACCTCCCCTAAACGATCACGAAGCGGTCACAAAGGAATCTGTTTCCCCCCATCAACATTTCACACAACCGCCACCACGGTTTACAGAAGCAAGCCTCGTTAAGAAACTCGAAGAACTCGGTATTGGAAGACCATCAACCTATGCGTCCCTGTTGCAGGTATTACAAGATCGGGATTACGTCAAACTTGAAAAACGCCAGTTTATTCCAGAGGACCGTGGACGACTGGTTACGTCGTTTCTGACAAACTTTTTCAAGCAATACGTTGAATATGATTTCACGGCAAACTTAGAGGGACAGCTGGACGAAATTTCCGCCGGGACTCTGCCATGGCAAAAAGTGTTGGAACTTTTTTGGGAGGGGTTCAACGCCACCGTCGAGGCAACAGGCCCCCTTCGTATTACCGAAGTGATTGAACGATTAGAGGAGGATTTGGATCATTATTTATTTAAAGATCTCCCCAAGGAGGAGCGCATCTGCCCAACCTGCAACAAAGGGCAGCTCAGTTTAAAGCTCAGTCGATTTGGGGCATTCCTTGGGTGTTCATGCTACCCGGATTGTAAATATACGCGGCCTGTTGGACAAACATCAGAATCTGCTATTCCCGATCGGGAGCCTGTTCTTTTAGGCGAGGATCCCAACACACAGGAAATAATCACCCTTAGAACGGGTCCGTATGGGGAATACCTGCAATGGGACTTGCCTGTGGTTGAGGGGGCAGCGATCAAGGAAGAGCTGCCGCCGACCGAAGAGGAGGCCCCTGCCAAGAAGAAAAGAAAGAAAAAGGTCGTCAAACCAAAGCGTGTTTCTATCCCAAAAGAACTTTCTGCCGCGGCCATAACGTTAGATGTTGCGCTTAAATTAAAAGAGCTCCCCAAGGCAATCGGGGTCAATTCAGAAACTGCTCTGCCTGTGTTGGTTGGCATCGGTCGATTTGGACCGTACGTAAAGCATGGGGAACAATTTATATCCATACCCAAGGGGGATGATGATGTTCTGAATCTGTCTTTGGATCGTGCATGCGAGATTATAACGGCCAAGCTGAATAAACCCGTACGCACGAAAACGACGAAAGCCCTGGTTAAGAAAAAGGTTGTTCGGTCGAAAGCGAAGAAGGCTTAGGGGGGGTAATGGTATTCGGTTAAAGAAAAAAGCACGAACTTCCCTTCCTAAATAACTCCGCTCCCCACGTCCTCCCGCGACTTGACCCATAGGCATCTACACAAACCTCTGCTCGACGTAACAAGTCAATAAAACCCAGACAAAAGGTGTCCTCCCAATAAAACTGCGTGACAGTGTTATTTTTGTATGAAATGACCGGGGTTATCTTCCATCTCTAACCCGCCTTGATAGGCGTCATCACCCATTATTCTATTATTTTTTATTTACCCCATTGCTTTTTTATCGACCTTGCATCATCGTGTTGGCATGAGATGACAAGGTCCAAAGCCTGAATAATCAAACAGAAAGACGTACCCTATCATGTCAAAGAAGCCCGAGACAATTGAGATGACCGAAGAAGAGCGCGATGCCTTGCTCAAGCGGATCCAAGACAGCACATTGTCAACCGAAGACCGAGTCCTTGTGAATAAATGCCTCAATTTCATGACATGGCTCCAAGACCAACTTCAGCATTCCAAAATCAGCATCGATAAACTCCGAAAGCTTTTTGATGTTTTCCCCATTCCCCCTGAAGGCAATTCGGAAAAAAAAGCA
>JAPLOP010000033.1 GCA_026400645.1 Alphaproteobacteria bacterium
TGCATTGATATAGGATTAAATAAGTTGAGAGCGCTTAAAATGAAAAATATTAAAAATACACTATATAAAGCATCTTTAGACTTTTTTGGATTTTTGGAAATAAATGGGATTAATATCATTGATTTCTAGGCCATTGCCCTGTTGTTACTCATTTTGTGTTTGTTTTTTGTGTTGATTCATTCCCTCTATTTTGCGCCTTGTTTTAAATTGATGTTTCACCCTCCGGTTTCAACGATGTCATTATGATGAGTTAGTCAACCCAACGCAGCGGTCATCATTTTAGGCTCACCAAAAACCTGTGTTCACTTCCCAAAAAACAGGTTAACTGTGTGACGATGGGCGGCTTTTCTAAAGCCAACCAATCAAATGAAATATCAAAGCCCCTTTCAATTTTTGAGAACGGGACCCAGCCTTCCCTCTCCTTCGTTCAAAGAAGTTATTACCTCTCCGTTAACCTAAAACTCGATTTCTAATGAGAGCTTCATGCCTGTCGGAACAGGGAATTGTCACCCACTAGAAACACCAGGCTCATCCTGACACACCTGAGGAGTTCTCAAAACAATAGTATTCGGTTAGCATGGAACTCACATCAAACAGGACATTCCCCCGTCCTTCCGTGGCTTGACCACAGGAGGACGACGTTATTTAGAGAGGGAAGCTCATGCTATTTCATCAACCGAATGCCATTGGTTCTCAAAAATCCCCAAATGTGTACATACTGCAAATTCAATACTTCCTATAGAATAGGACATTCTCCATTTAACGATAAGTCAGATATATTTCCCCACGTGCAAACATCTTCGTGCGAGGTAATGAAAAATGTGATTCCCCCATCATCACCCCCCTCACCTCTCTTACATGCCAATCTTGCTGATAATAAGGAGATGAAGGAACAACAAAAACGCCGCCGCCTTTAATCACAAGCTTAAAAACCTCGTTGTCCACATTAAAAATCAAGCCCCCGTAAGCTACGTCAGCCACTAAACCAACAGCATTCCCAGCATTATTCCATTCAACCGGGTTTTCCCTACAAATTCCCACAGTAAATTCATACCGATGGCGATCCTTAGACCGTTTAACCCGCACAATCCAACCATCACGATCCACCCAATTGTGTTGCAAATCATGTTGCTTTACCCCAACAAAACCATGTGTCTTCAATTGAAAGGCCAAATTATTCTGGTGCTTTGACTTATCGTACTTATCAACAACTTCAAGCCATTGGAGACTATCAGCCTTATGTATCAGCCTTCCAATAAATCCCTTTGCGTATAATAACTTTTCAAGGCCACGATTTTGAATTGCTTCCGCATTCATATGCCAGCGCACTAATTGATCTCGATAATTCTGGAGGAATTGATGGGTAAGCGCAGGTATTTCATCCAAAATAGATAATGCAAAAGAATCTAAAGCCTTATTCAAGTGACTCAAAAGATGAGATGTGGGATACAAGTTATCTGTCACAATAGCATTGACCACGTTCAGGTGCATTCGTCCTTGCCCAGAATAGGGATCATCACGAACTGAGTTAAAACCCTTAGAAAAAGAACCTTTGTAAAAAACATACCCCTTGCCCCCTAACATAAAAAATTTATCGGCGGTCTCAAATTTTCCTTTTTCAGCAAAACGATAGCCCAATTGGGTTGCCTTCTCTGCCCAATATTGTAGATTTCGATTCAAAATTACATTTACGTCATACTCACACGAAGGATACTCTTGACGAAGTTTATCGATTCCCAGTCGTATTTCTTCTTCAATCCTATCATCATATAGGCGTCGCTCTTCTAGTGCAATCTCTGAGCATGCTTCTTCATCACCAATATTTTCATTTTCTGTGTATTTTTCGGCCTCTTCCCAACTTTCATAGAATTCTTCTGTTTCATAGTCATGGCCTGACTCAAAATTATCCGCATACTCTTGCTCAATAACATTTAAATTAAATGCAGGCAAAATCCTCGTTTTCGCCAGATCGGCATCAAATGCAGCACGATCAAAATCCCATGCCCCATAACTTTCCTTACAGCAAAACACAAACAACAGAAACATGGGAAGTATTCGTATCAATTTCATGAGCTCATCCTTTGTTAATTTCGTAACATTTTTATAAATTACATTTAGTCTTTGTTAACACTTATATGTCTGTGCACACTCATATCAAATGAGATTCAACCAAAGAAGCGGAATTTTTCCTAAGGCGCAAGCTTTCCGATTTTAACTGTCCGCAGGCTGCCAAGATATCTTGGCCCCGCGGTGTGCGCACGGGTGATGCATACCCGGCCCGATACACAATTTCTGAAAATTCCGCAATGCGCCCAGGGGTAGAGCATTCAAACGGCGCGCCTGGCCAGGAATTAAAGGGGATTAGGTTAATCTTGGCGGGGATCCCCTGAATCAGCCGCACCAATTCCTTGGCATCGGCATTGGAATCATTCACCCCCTTAAGCATAATATATTCGAACGTAATCCGACGCGCATTATTCAGCCCCGGATAGTCTCGACACGCCTCCAACAACTCCGCCAGTGGGTATTTTTTGTTTAGAGGGACCAATGTATCACGCAGATCATCCCGTACAGCATGCAATGATATGGCTAGGCCAACCCCTAATTCCTCGCCACATTGCCTGATCATGGGCACGACCCCGGCCGTGGACAGGGTGATTTTGCGACGCGATACGGAAACCCCTTCAGGATCCATCATGATTTTTAATGCTGTTGCGACGTTGTCATAATTATACAACGGTTCGCCCATTCCCATTAATACTAGATTGGAAATCTGGCGTTTTCCCAATGGTGTTGGCCATTCATTGAACACATCGCGCGCAACCATCATTTGCCCGATAATTTCACCGGCCGTCAGGTTCCTGACCAAAAGCTGAGTCCCCGTATGGCAAAACTTACACGTTAACAAACACCCGATTTGCGATGAAACACACAATGTCCCCCGATTAACCTCGGGGATGTGAACGCATTCGGCTTCTTGGCTATCCTGAAATTTCAACAGCCATTTCTGTGTCCCATCGGATGAGAGTTGCGCCGTTGTAATGGCCGGGCGTTCGATTACGAAACGATCGTCCAGTTTTTGTTTTATGGGCGCAGAAATATTTTTCATCTGGTCGAATGATCGGACCCCATGATGATATAGCCAATTCCAAACTTGTTGCACCCGAAACTTTGGAAGGTCCAGCGCAAGGAAATCCTGAAGCAGCTCATCCCTGCTTAATCCAATAATACTTTTTTTCTGTTCTGACATTTTTCTTGAAGTTTTATGATGTTGCGGTTATTTCAGGCTTAATTCACCATCCCCGCCTGCGCGGGGACAATAGCGGGAATTTTTACCGCTCATCTGCCTCGGAATCATGATCCATAACATCGGACAGATCGTCAAGATCCCCCCCAAGGTCGGATGTATCCTCGATCAGGTCAACATCACTTTCTGCACCAGAATCCAACCCATCAATATGATCGATATCATCTACCAAGACGATCTCGTCAATTCCCAGCGCAATTTCTTTGGCTGCGTCTGCGGCGGCATTCTTTCGGCGCCCCCTGCTGGATGTTTGCAGTTCAAAAACAACGCCACATTTTGGGCATGCCGCTGGTATTTTTTGTAAATCGTAAAAACGAACTCCGCACCCTTGGCACGTTCGCTTGGATCCCCATTCTAATTTCACTGGTCATAATCTTTCATGTAATAAATTTATCTCCAATATGTATCGTATCTGGTCGCCATTGACAATCTTTTGATTATCAAACAGTATGACTAAATGTTAGAAAGCAAAAAATAAGGGCATAAAATCAATGAATCACGTTAAATCTATATCTTTAAAGGTTGGGTCTTTATCAATTGGGAACGATTTGCCATTGGTATTAATTGCGGGCCCCTGTGTGATGGAAAGCCGCGATCATGTTTTGATGATGGCAGAAAAGCTGACACACATGACGCAGCATTTGGGGATTCCGTTTATTTTCAAATCATCCTTTGACAAGGCTAATCGAACCAGCATAAAAGGCGTGCGTGGGGTTGGCCTAGATGCCAGTCTTGCCATATTTCAAGAAGTTAAAAATACTTACGGATGCCCGATCCTGACTGATATCCATACACCGGAACAATGTTCCATTCTGGCAGACGTTGTTGATGTTTTGCAGATTCCGGCATTTTTGTGTCGACAAACCGATTTATTGCAGGCGGCAGCCTTAACTGGAAAGGTGATCAATATTAAAAAAGGACAATTCCTGGCCCCATGGGATATGAAAAACATCGTCGCCAAAATGGAAAGCTTTGAAAATAGGCAAATTATGTTGTGCGAACGGGGCGCAAGCTTTGGTTATAACGCGTTAGTATCCGATATGCGATCCCTGCCCATCATGGCAAAAACGGGGCATCCCGTCATTTATGATGCAACCCATTCCATTCAACAACCCGGTGGGGCAGGCGAATCGTCCGGTGGACAGCGTGAATTTGCGCCGATTCTGGCCAGGGCAGCCGTCGCTGTTGGTGTGGCTGGTGTATTCCTTGAGACACACGACAATCCCGATGTTGCGCCAAGCGATGGCCCGAACATGATTCAGCTGGATGATATGCCAGCGGTTTTGGGGGAACTAATGGCGTTTGATAAGGTTGCAAAAGCACATCCGCGGGGTGTTTAGGGGTTAAAGAAAGGCTTAACAGATCCATGAATGGTCCAGAAATTCAACGCATGATTCAGTGCCTCAGTCGTTTGCCGGGTCTTGGGCCCCGGTCTGGGCGGCGTGTGGCATTGCACCTTCTTAAAAAACGTGAAGCCGTCCTCCAGCCCCTAATTGATGCCCTAACGGATGCCAACAGGAAAATTCAAACATGTTCCCAGTGTTTTAACCTGGACACCCAAAATCCCTGTAGTCTGTGCCAGGACCCAAAACGGGATCCACAGCAGCTTTGTGTGGTGACGGACGTTGCGGATCTGTGGGCTGTCGAGCGAGCAGGGATTTTTCGGGGACGATACCATGTATTGGGGGGTGTTTTGTCCGCTATGGATGGAATGGGGCCGCAACAGTTGACCATTGATTCGCTTGTTCATAAAGTTTCCAAGGGAACAATTACCGAGATTGTCCTGGCCCTAAACGCCACAGTCGATGGACAGACGACAGTTCATTATTTGGCCGATAGGCTGCAGCCTTATCCCGTGCGCCTGACGACGTTGGCGCATGGTGTTCCCATGGGTGGGGAGCTGGATTACCTGGACGAGGGTACGCTTTCGGCTGCCTTTTCAGAGCGACGTTATCTCAGTTCGACGTAAGAAAGGCTATGTTACGCAGTGCACCAATTTCTCATCATCTTCTGCCGCCTCTGCTGCCTCCTCCTTTTTATCCATATACGTCTGAATCAACCCAAAGTGTGTTCGGATCAACTCATCCGGCATGGTTTCGATGGATTTCCCCATTTTGGTCAGATACTCAATCACCTGGAACGTCATAAAGGATACATCATCATCAGGCGATCCCATATAGGGTTTGAGACATTCTGTCTGGTAGCTGCATTCCTTGATCTTGTTGATCCCAACGGGTTGCCATTTGTTGAGGATGGAGGACCAAAATAATCCCTCCCCAATCCCAGCAACAATCATACCGGGAATTTGAAGCGTACTTGGTAATACTTCTTTAGCTGAAAAAACAAGGGATGATCCGACAGTCAAGCCACCCAAATGATTAATCGTTTTCATAAAGGGGCTGATGGGTTGATGATTTCTGCTGAAATCAACCTCTCGTGGTTGGTAATCGAAATACCAATCATAAATTCCCGTTAAGTGTTTTGTGACAATACCGCGTGATATGGATTTTTTAACAATCGCATAAGCAAGAGTAGCCCCAGCAGAAAGAGCCATTGACCAAGAATCCGAAACACTGTGTGCGTACTCAGAAACCATGCTTTTGGTTGCGGTATAGGCATAAATCCCGCCAACAGCACCAAAAACCCAAGAAAAAGCGTGGGATGCATACCGTACCACCTTTCGAAGCTGGGGTTCTTCCTGGTTGGGGTGGATAGAACTATATTGACGACCGAAATGCACAATGTGGTATAGGTTTTCCAGGTCTTTATAGATGTTTTCTTGTGGATTTGCGTCATCTTGGCTTATCCCAAAAATCTGGTGATGGAACTCTTTTTTATCCGCATCTAACAAGGCCAGAAAATTCGTTATTGCATTTCCAATACCCCAGGACAACGTTGTACGAAGCCCAGCAACATAGGTGTTTTTCCAGAATTGTTCGTTGAGCTTTTGTTGGATGGAGTGTGTCAATATATCATGATAAACGCTAGAGCAATACCACGAAACCCCAATAAACGAATTGATTAAGATGACCGCATCAACAACAGGATCGCTGACATCCTTGAGTTGATCATATGCCTTAAGATGCGCATAGATAGCTGGCACCACCGCTGACCCGATCGATCCTACCAAAACAGCCGATCTTAGAAGTTTGTAAAACCGCGAATTGTTGTCTTCTGTGGATACTCCAAGATAGTGACCACTGGAATAAAACATTTGCTTGAATCCTGTTGTGCTTTGTCTCCATCCGGATAATGTATAGACTAACAATCCCCACGTAGCCAACCCATATGAAAAAAGAGTTTCGTTGGCACTTTGAGCTGTCATGGGATAATAATGTTCAAGACCTAATAAAGGACCCAATTTTTGATATAACGCCAGATTCATACCTTGTGTAGCGCAAAAAGATCCAAAAAGAAAGGAAAGGGAAAGTGTGCACCATCTGCGTGTCATACTGTGATGCTTCGTCGCATCCTCCACCTCCGAAAACGCTTGCCAGTATTTGGAAAATTCATCCAGCTTGTCCTGGGTGATTCCATGTTGATCATGCAGCGCTGAAACCGATGACCGGGCAAAACCTATCCTTGCCGGTTTGGGGAGTATTTCAAGGCGGACTTCATCCGTATGGGGAGAGGTGGATCCCGTGGTCAAGCCACGGGATGACGGGAGAGAACTCGAGGGTGACGGGAGGGGGGCCGAGGATAACAAAGAAGAGTTCGATGGCAAAGGATGATCTGGCGACAAAAGCACCCCCACGTCATCCCGCGACTTGATCGCGGGAACCACAACGGGCGATGGCGTGAACGGAACAATTTGATTAATCTTGGGACGGTGCTGATTCCCCGTGAAGCAATCCGTTGGCAAGCAATCCATGGCTTGGGCCATGCTTCCCATGACTGCGCTATTAAGGATGCCCCCAACCAATAAACAGCATACGTATTTCTTGATGAATTGACCCATAATCTTTTTTCCTGACGCAGAGTAATCTGACTGTAAGAACTATATGGGTGCTGTAATATGGATTACAAGTGGTTAAAGTTTATAAACATGAGAATATTTGATCTAAATTCAATTAGGTATTTAAAGTTTTAATAGAATTTTATGTATGCTTCTAGTTGCCACTCTTTTGTTCCAGGTGGTGTTCTGGATGGACCTCGACCGTAACAATTGGTGGTGCGCCCAAAATCGTCTTGGCGGCTTCAAAGACTTGCTCAACCGTGACGGCCTGAATAGATTCTTTCCAGTTCTCTATTTCATCCACTGTAAATCCCGTGCCTAGTTTTGAAAAAACGCTGACTGCATTTTCGTTGCCATCGCGAATAAAGGCGATTTGAGCAAATAGGCATCGCTTTGCATCATCCAGCTCTTTTTGCGAGAATCCGTTTGTAAGGATGTTTTTGAGGAAATCTGACAACGCTTGTTTAAAAACAGCCATATCCATTTGGGGTGATAATTCTGCTGATAAACTAAAGGGTTGTGGATCAAGTTCGTCCCCGCTGTATGCGCTACTGACGCTCAGGGCCAATTTTTTATCCTCGACAAGCGTTTTATAAAATGGCGATGTTTTGTCCCCTCCCAATAATTGCCCAAGGACAGTCAGTGGATAATAAAGATGTTTTAGTTTTTCATCCCTGTGGTTGGGGGCCTGATAATACCAGCTGGCCAAAACCAATGAATTTCTTTTGTTGTATTGCTGAATGTGCATTGTGATCCCCTTGTGGTCGGGCTCCATGGGCCGCCGACGTTCCGGAAGGGGGTGTGACTTAAGGAGGCCAAAGTGTTTTTCAACAAGGGGCAGTATATCCCCCAGGGATACTTTTCCAGAAATAATAAGGATTGCATTGTTTGGGGCATACCATGTTTCGTAATGCTGACGAACGGCTGCAGACGTATAATTTTGAATATGATGGGGGTAACCAATCGGGGGCGTGCCATAAGGGTGATACCAATAAATCGCCCTTAACAACGATTCATAAATCGTCCCCAATGGATGGTTATCAAGCCGCATGAGGCGTTCTTCCACAACGACATCTCGTTCGGATTGAACTTCTGCCTCGGTAAAGGATAAATTAACCATGCGGTCAGCCTCTAGTTTAAGAACAAGATCCAGATGATCGACAGCAATTTCATCTTGGTAAATCGTATAGTCCGAACCGGTCATGGCATTAATTTGGCCACCATGAGTCAGCAGGGTTCGTTTGAATTCATTCCCCGGAACTGATACTGTCCCTTTAAACATTAGGTGTTCCAAAAAGTGGGAAATCCCAACCATGTGTTCCGGATCATCGGCTGTGCCAACTTTATAAAGAACACCCACACTGACAATGGGGGCCAGGTCATTTCTTACGACCACAATTTGCAAACCATTGGATAACGTTTTTACTTCTGGATTAAAAATCCCGGCCATACCTTGTCCTATCGATATTAAACAACAACTAAAAAAAATAAAACTTTTCAATAAAACACTCATTGCATCTTCTCGGGGCCTGCTTCGCGGCCAACAACGACAAACGTTAATAATGCAGGATCGAAAACTTTCTTAATAACACTATTAATGTCTTCGACGGTTAATTTTTCAAAATAAGAATTTCGTTTATTGATATAGTCAATTGGCAAGCCATCATTCCTATAACACAAAAGAGCATTAACAATATCCAGCGTGGACCCAAACGTTAGTGGGTATCCACCAATAATATTCTTTTTTTGAAAATCCAATTCGGCTTGCGTTATGCCGTGTTCTGCAAATTTTTTCCATTCTTCCTTGATTAAATCAATCGTCTGGTGAACGGTTTCTGTCTTTGTGGCTGTCCGATCCCATAGGCAAGGCCGCGTTTCTCTCGGACCTCTTTCCACAGGCGTGATTCAAATGTGCTGCCACCCAGGATGCTGTTGGCCACAAAAAAAGCATAAAAATCGGGATCATGACGGGAAACCCCTGGATGAGCAAACAAAACGAACGATTGCGGAACATCCATTGTTATTGCGTGCATCTTGCCCGGACCCCGAAAGGGAGTTACCATGAACAACGGCAGGCGATCCCCCTTTGGCTGCTGCTGAATTAACGCATTAACCTGGGCCAAAAGATCATCTTCGCCAATATTTCCAACAACAACAATTCTCATGCGATTTTGCGTAAATGACGATTTCATATAGGATTGCAATTGTTCCACGGTTATTTCGGGGATTTTGCGAATTCGATCAGAGATCCGTTTCGAATATGGGTGGTTTTCACCCAACACTAGACCCTGAAGCGTTTCTTTTCCGATTGGTTGTGGTAAATGAAGGCGTTGCTCGAGTCCGCCAACCATTTGTTGCTTGACGCGCGCAATGTCTTCGGGTGCAAAACGGGGCGAGGACAGAACCAGCCTGATCAAATCAAAGGCATCCTTTGCGTTTTCCTTGATCGTTCGAAAGGCGATAACAAAATTATCCTGATCCGCCGAAATACTAGTTGAGTAGAGGAAGCCAATCACTCAAGCTTCCCCCCTCCTCAGAACCGGACTTGCCCAATTAAGGCATCCGGCTCCCGATTCAATAATGGGCCATAACACCTCTGTCGGTCTTACCCAGAATCGATACCGTCTTAT
>JAPLOP010000034.1 GCA_026400645.1 Alphaproteobacteria bacterium
GAGATGGTCATGCCTGGCGACAACGTCACCGTCAAGGTTGAATTGATTGCACCAATCGCCATGGACGAAGGCTTACGCTTTGCCATCCGTGAAGGTGGTCGTACCGTTGGGGCCGGTGTTGTCTCTAAGATTATAAAGTAAGGTTTCTTTTATGGTGAGCGTTCCCCAAGACCTTTATTTGAATGCCAAATCTTGGCCATTTGAGGAAGCTCGCCGCATCCTGAATCGCGTAAACAGCAAGACCCCTGAAAAGGGATATGTTCTGCTGGAAACGGGGTACGGCCCATCGGGCTTGCCCCACATCGGAACATTTGGCGAGGTCGCACGAACATCGATGGTGCGCCAAGCCTTTCAACGGCTGAGCGATATCCCAACGCGCCTGTTTGCCTTTTCCGACGACATGGACNNNGTTGAAACAGCATTTGGGCAAACCACTGACCCAGGTGCCAGATCCATACGATCAGTTTGAAAGCTTTGGGCATCATAATAATGCGATGCTCAGGCGTTTTTTGGATTCCTTTGGATTTGATTATGAATTTCAAAGCTCCACCGATTGGTATAAGGGTGGCCAGTTCGACGAAGTCCTGCGCCTTGTGTTGCAAAACTTTGATGCTATTATGGCCGTTATGTTGCCAACCTTGCGTGATGAACGCCGGGCGACGTACAGCCCATTTCTGCCTATCTGCCCAACGACCGGCGTTGTGTTGCAAGTCCCGATGGTGGAAATTCGCCCAGATTCTGGATCAATCGTTTATCGTGATCCGCAAACTCAAAAACTAATCGAGGTTCCCGTTACCGGTGGACAGTGTAAGCTTCAATGGAAGATTGATTGGGGCACTCGGTGGCGCGCTTTTGACGTTGATTATGAAATGTCCGGGAAGGATTTGATTGATTCGGTTAAGGTTTCCAGCCAAATTTGCCGCATCCTGGGTGGCCGAACGCCAGAGACATTGACGTATGAATTGTTCCTTGACGAGCAAGGGCAAAAAATATCCAAATCAAAAGGAAATGGCCTGACGATCGATGATTGGCTGACGTATGCTCCCCATGAAAGTTTGGCATATTATATGTTCCAGGCGCCTCGAAAGGCAAAGCGGCTGTATTTCGATGTCATCCCGCGCGCGGTTGATGATTATTTATCTCAGCTGGCGAAATACGCGGAACAAACCCCTGAACAACAAGTCGATAACCCCGTTTATCACCTGCACAATGGCAATCCCCCGCGCGGTGATTCGGGGTTGAGTTTCAATATTTTGCTGAACCTTGCATCTGTTTGCAATACAGAGGATCCAGCCGTCCTTTGGGGATTTGTGCAGCAATATTTGCCGGATTCGTCCCCGACCATGATGCCCATGTTGGATCGTTTAATTCAGTACGCGTTGGCATATTATCGTGATTTTGTGAAGCCACAGAAACACTTTCGCCCCGCGACAGAGGTTGAGCTTGCAGCGCTGCAGGATTTGCATGCTGCCCTTGGGTTGTTGGCGGCCCATGCATCGGCGGAGGATATTCAGGCCACCGTTTTCGAGGTTGGAAAGCGCCACCAATTTACAGATTTGCGTGCGTGGTTTGGGGCGCTTTATGAAATTCTGCTGGGCCAAAAAGAAGGACCCCGCATGGGATCCTTTGTGGCGCTGTATGGCGTTGAGAATATGAGGCAATTGATTTCGACACATATGTAGTTGCGACATCAAGGGGTTAAAAGAAAGTTGTGAAAGTGTGTTTATTACATATTCAAGGTATGCCATAACAATTCTGTCCATTTGTCGATTCATTTTTATTATGGTGGCGAGTCATGAAAACGCCACCGGGGCCGCCATCATTCCTTCTGATCGCATTCAAACATATTCCAAAATTTCCACAGCGTTGGCCTGTCTTAGCGACCAGGAACTTTCCGCCCGGTTAGAAAGTGCCCTGGAATTGCATTCTGGCATTGGCGGAAAACTAGCATTACTGACCATAAATGGTGTTCGCGTCTTTGTTAAAAAGATTCCCCTGACCGATCTTGAACAACGGCCCCAAAATATCCGGTCCACGGCAAATATTTTTCATTTGCCCCTATATTATCAGTACGGTGTCGGCTCAACCGGCTTTGGTGCGTGGCGTGAACTTGCTGCCCACATCATGACAACCAATTGGGTGATTGCTGGTGATTGCCCCTGTTTTCCATTGATGTATCATTGGCGCATAATGCCGGCGCCAAAGCCAAATCCCCTTAGTCCTGATGAACAAGAGGCCCTGGATAAGCGCGTCAAATATTGGGAAAGTTCAAAGGAGATCCGAAACCGTTTGGCGAGGCTTCACGACGCCAAGGCTTATATGGTTTTGTTTGTCGAATATATTCCCCAGACTTTAAACCAGTGGCTTAAGGAAAAGTTTCAACGGGGTGGTGCCGTAGCGGATTCAGCCGTTAAGTTTGTTGACGATAACCTTGGTGCTGTTGTGACCTTTTTAAAGAAACAGGGTTTTGTTCACTTTGATGCCCATTTTCATAACATCTTAACGGATGGCAACCTTGTTTATTTAAGCGATTTTGGGTTGGCTTTATCCCCTCAATTTGATCTGACCGACGCTGAAAAAGAATTTTTGCGCCAACACAATGATTACGATCGCCGTTTTGTGGCGATGAATCTGTTGAAAAACATCATGCGCGGCCTTTTTGGCAAAGAAATTTCTTGGAATAGTTTGCTGAAAAATTATTTAGAGCATGAAATTGGGCCCGCAAGCCCAACGATTGATGTCATCATTCAAAAATATGCAAAGGATGCGCTTTCTATGGGTGAATTTTGTAATAATCTGATGAATGAAAGCAAGAATGCGGTTTATCCGTTTTAAACTCCAAAATATCCCCCGGTTGGCAATCCAAATGCTCGCAGATGCTCTCGAGCGTGGAAAATCGGATGGCTTTGGCTTTGCCCGTTTTTAGGATCGACAAATTTTGAACGGTAATGCCCATTAATTCGGCCAGATCCTGAAGCTTCATTTTCCTTTTGGCCAACATGACATCAAGATTCACAATAATTCCCATAATGTGCCCCTTTATATGGTGAATTTCTGGTCATCGTGAAGCTTGCTACCCTCTAGCATGACCCAGGATATGACGATGAGGATGAGCCCGAAAAACAGGGCCTCTAGGTTCGGTGTGCCATAACTGATAGCCACATAACGATGACCCGGTGGATTGGAAAACGTAACCGCAAGAATCATCAGGGTATCGGCCAGGGGTTGCGCAATCAGGGCATCCAAAAAGCACAACCACCCCAGTTTTTTATAATGGGTCGCGTTGATTGTATTAAAAATCTCGCCCTTTTGATAATTTTGAAAAATTGATCTCAGGACAAAAAGGCTCAAAAAGAATGGTAAGGATCCGATTGCATGCGAGGCAAACCCCGCGCCCTTGGAAAAAAGAGTCCAATTAACCGTGCTAAGATTAACGATGCCCTCTGGTGCGTTAATGGGGTTCATCAAGATACCCTCTGCCATCAAATGTTTCATCGTGCCCGTGTCAATGAAAAGCCATTGAAGAATGATGTATAGCGGCAGAATAATGACCAGTATTGTTAAAATAGTTAAAAGATAGGAACTGACTTTTTCGATTTGTTTCATAATGACACCGTGTAAAATTGTTTATCTAGGCACAGATTACAGCGGGTATAATTGAAAAGCAATAACTTTTTATCGTTTATCGATAAAAAATGAATGATTTTGGATGATGCTTACATTAATTTTAACGCCAGACTGAATTCATTGGCAAATTGTTCACCAAACGACAGCAACATCCCCGATATCACAAGGGCCAAAACAAACAGACCCAACCCAATCTGCAACGGCATCGCGACAAAGAAAATCTGCATCTGGGGGACAAGCCTGTTCAGTAAACCAAAAGCCAATTGCAGAATAATGCCAACCAACAAAAATGGGCTGGAAAATTGCACTGCAATCACAAAAACCCGACCCATAATATGGACAAGGGTATGCGCCATATCGCCGATCATGGAATGCCCATCCGCCAGAAATGCGCTGGCCGCCTGCACGGGGAACAGCGCATAGCTATGAATAACCGCATAAATCATCAGGTGATGCAGATCCAACACCAGAATCAATGTCGTCCCGGCCATGCTGAGCATCATCGCGGTAATAACGCCCTGGGATGCCATGCTGGGGTTAAACAGGGTTGCATTGGACAGATTTAACTGATAACTGATGATGCTGCCAGCAACATCCAAAATGCCCAACAGCGTTCGCCCTACAAGCCCAATAAACAACCCAATGGCCAATTCCCGAATCATCAAAAAAGCTACCGGCATATAATTTGAAAAATCAGACGGCAAGTTTTGTGATAAAAATGGTGTCATGGAAAAGCCAATGACAATCGCCATCATCGCCCGAAACCGTGGTGGAATTTCGGCCTGGCCAAAGGCAGGCATTGTGATTACCATGCCAGCAACCCGAATGAACACGATAAAAAATTGATAGAATTCCTGAATCAGAAACGAACGATTCAAGTGGCGATCCTTGAAAAAAGCTGTTCTGTGAATTGGATAAGTGTCCTTAACATAAACGATCCCAAGAAAATCATACTGAAAAGCAAGGCAAAAAGTTTGGGCACAAAGGTTAGGCTTTGTTCCTGGATTTGGGTCAATGCCTGCAACAAAGAAACAATCACCCCGATGACTAACCCAATAAGCATCAGGGGTCCGCTTACCTTTAACATGACAAAGACGGCTTCTCGTAAAAGGTCACCAATCATCGCTGCATTCATCGTTTAGGGTACCATCATTGAACGTCTACGAAAATCTTGACATACTCACCAACAACAAGATAGACAAAACTGTTTGCCTTTGATATCTTTGTTCAAATATAGATTTTGTTTTTTTTAAAAGAATTGTAGGGACGATGTTTGCAATTGTCAAAACCGGCGGTAAACAATACCGTGTCATGGAAAATAAGGTTATCCGCGTTGAGAAATTAGACGTTGAGGCAGGATCCGTTATTAACTTAACGGAAGTACTGATGATCAGTGATGGCGTTGATATAAAAATTGGTGCGCCTTTGTTAACGGATGTTACGGTTCAAGCCACTGTTTTGGATCAAATTCGCGACAAAAAAGTGATTATTTTCAAGAAAAAGCGTCGTCATAACTATCGTCGTAAAAATGGTCACCGTCAGAATTTGACTATTCTCAGAATCACAAAGATTTCGGCGAATTAGTATTTATTTTTAGGTCAAGGAGTTTAAGTTATGGCAACAAAAAAAGCGGGTGGTAGCTCACGGAATGGTCGCGATTCAGCCGGTCGTCGTTTGGGCGTAAAGAAATATGGCGGACAAGAAATCACATCAGGCAGCATTATCGTTCGCCAACGTGGAACAAAAGTTCGTCCGGGAAAAAATGTTGGTTTAGGAAAAGACCACACATTGTTTGCATTGATTAGCGGTATCGTAGAATTTTCAAAGGGACGTCAAGATCGTTCATTTGTATCTGTGTTGCCTGTGTCTGCAGTGTCCGTATAGTTTTCTGTTTCTGGGTTCCCCGCTAAGGTGGGGATCCATGAAAATCAGCTTTCTTAATCCCCCGTCCTATTTTTCAAGAACAGGACCACATCTCGCAAAGAATTGTTTGAAAGACCTGACACTTCGTCCACGGCCTTTGCATACAAATTCTGTGCTTTTTGCTTTGCTGCAGTCATGCCCATGACAGTTGGTGTAGTCGGTTTGTGGCGTTTCGCATCTGACCCTTGTGGTTTACCAAGCACATCAAACGATGATTCAATGTCCAGAATATCATCCTGAATTTGAAAAGCCTGCCCCAGGGCATGACCGAATCTGCTTAGCCTCTCTATCCAACAGGGATCATTCTGACTCGATCCCAAATATCCTATAACGATGCTTGCCGTTAAAAGCGCCCCCGTTTTGCACCGATCAACCGTTTCCAAATCCAAAATCGTAACGTCTGTGGATGAATTTTCCAGCGCCAAATCCAATGCCTGCCCCCCAATTAATCCTGAGGGGCCAACCGCATGTGTTAATGTTTGAATTAACGCGATTTTGGTTTTATCCGACAATCCTTTGGCCTCAGCAAGCAAATCAAACGCCATCGTGTGAAGGGCATCACCAGCCAGGATTGCGGTAGCCTCGCCATATACTTTGTGGCATGTCGGCTTGCCCCGACGCCAATCATCGTCATCCATCGATGGCAAATCGTCATGAATCAAGCTAAATGCATGAATCATTTCAACCGCCGCGGCCAGGGCATCAAGCGATTCTATGGGCGCGCCAAAACTTTCCCCCGTTGCATAGACAAGAATCGCCCGCAAGCGTTTGCCGCCATCCAATAAGCTGTATCGCATCGCCTGATCAAGGGTGGGGGAGACGCCTGGATTCCGGTCCATTGTCTGGTCCAGATAATTTTCGATGCGCCCCTTGATAGCCTCTAAATTAAACATTTAATATAAATGCCCGGCCGCCTGCTGCAGCGCCGACTTGAACCAAGCCGTGTATTCCGCTGGATTTGCCTCTATTCGTCCCCATAAGTAGTTTATGTTGACCCATTTATGGTCGTCTACTTCATCTGGGTTGGGGTTCAAAGTTAGGCCATCGGCAATGCCAACCACAACATGATCAATTTCATGTTCTGTATATTCATTATCAAATTCGGCATAATAACGAAAAAAACCTGCGCTTAAAAATAATTTTGGCGAAACTCCCAATTCATGTAACGAAGCCCGCTTTGCGGCCCCCATGATAGTTTCACCTGGCATGATGTGCGTGCAGCATGAATTGGACCATAGTCCGCCGCTGTGATATTTTTTTAGGGCTCTTTTTTGGATTAAAATTTCTTTGACATGATCAACCTTTCGTATCAGAAATACCGATACAGCTCGGTGAAGCAGCCCCTTGCGGTGGGCCTCCAGCTTTTCAGACGTGCCAATAATTTCATCATTATCATTAACAAGAACGATTTCTGTTGTCATTTTTTTCCCAAAATTGATAATGGTTCCTTTTTCACTATACCCAGATGGAATGAAAAATGCCAATTCTGATGGTGTTTTTTGCATTTTTTGGCGATCAGGCAAAATTATTGATGAAACTTAACGTGCTGTTAATAATGATGATCTATAATGGATATTATGTAGTAAAAAATAAATCTTGATATTATATCGTTTATAGGACCATAATCATGTATAAAAATCTATTCAACGTAATATTAATTCTGTCATCCATCAGCATTGGATTTGCTGAAGTTTTTGAAACACAACAACCGGGCGAGCAGACAGCGTCCACTGATGCGCAAATCATAGACAAGAAAAGCGAACAATTGGAAAAGCTTGCACGGATGGCTGAAAAGCGAAAGGATTTTTTTGGGGTTGCTGAGGTTTATTATGAGGCAGGTAAAATTGAGGACGCCATAAGGGTAAACCATATGCAACTCAAGCGGGAATATGTGGCGGGGACACAACCAGAACGAGATATGTACAATAACTATGCAGTCAAATCCGAAAAACTGGGTTACTTTGCTGCTGCCTATGATGACTATCGAAAGGCTTGTAACCATACCAAGATAATGGAGTTGGGAAAAATCCTTGCTGAGAAAGAAGAAAGTGAAGAAAATCTCGATGAGGCTGCTAGCCGTTACCTTCAAGCTGAAATACCCGATAAGGTAAGAGAAATGAATAAAAAACTAGCAGAGGAATCTGAAAGCGAAGGAAAATTATTGAATGCCGAATATTACTATCGCCGCGCTGGCATGACGTCAGAAACGCTGCGAATTATGGAAAAATTACCCCAAAAAGGAACCGTGCGGCAATAATGGTTATGCCATCGAACGATCGATTGATAACGCTTTTGCTGAGCCAGGGGATCCTGACGCCCAATCAGATTGGTATTGCTTTGGAGGAACAAAAGCATAAACCCCGGTTGTTGCAGGATATTTTGATCGACCTTAAGTTGATTGATTCGTTTGAATTGCAGAAACTGTTATCGGTTATCACGGGGCACCCCATTGTTGACCTTGGGTCTGTAAAAATAAACACGGCTGCGTTTTCTGTTTTGCCGCGTGAGGTTTGGGCCCATCATAAGGCATTGGCATTTGATTGGGATGGGTCGAATTTATGTATTGCCCTTGCTGACCCTGAGGATATCGTGGTTTGCGACAGCTTGCAGCATCAATGCCAGGCAACCTTGGATGGCTCCGCGCAAATCGTATTTTATCATGCGGATCCTGCGCAAATAGAATGTATCCTGCATAATGACCAATCAACCAGCGCTTCTTATGAATCCGACGGTGCTGTTGAAATTGTGGATACGATTTTGGAAAGCGCTGTATTTTCGGGGGCATCTGATATCCATTTCCAACCAGAGGAGAAAACGATCCTTGTTCGTGTTCGAATCGATGGTATCCTTAGTGTTCTGCAGCGCCTGCATAAATCCATTTGGCCAAATGTGTCTGTTCGCCTTAAGGTCATGGGGCAGCTGGATATTGCTGAATCACGCCGGCCGCAAAGTGGACGGTTTGACCAAAAAATCGCGGGGCATGAAATTGATTTTAGGTTGTCGACCCATCCCACAATTTTTGGGGAAAACATTGTTATTCGTATTCTGGAAAGAAATAAACCGCTTTTAAGTCTGGCGGAGCTGGGGTTTAACGCGGATCAAATCGACTACCTTAAAAAGGTGGCGCACGCCCCGCAGGGATTAATCGTGGTCAGTGGCCCAACGGGGTCTGGTAAAACCACGACGCTTTATGGATTATTTTCCCAAATGGATTGTGAAACGCGCAATATTATGACGCTGGAGGAGCCTGTCGAGTACCAATTATCGGGCATCCGACAAACTGAGATTCGCGAGGGGGGCGTCATCGACTTTGCGGATGGGGTGCGGTCAATTCTGCGTCAGGACCCCGATGTCATTTTTATTGGTGAAATCAGGGACGAAGCCACCGCCAAGATGGCGCTGAGGTCCGCAATGACGGGGCATTTGGTCATTGCAACACTGCATACCTATGACAGCTATGGCGTACCGGCACGATTAATTGATTTGGGGCTGCAGCCGGCATTACTTTCGGGTAATATTTTGTGCGCATTATCCCAGCGGCTGGTTCGGAAAATTTGTCTAAAATGCCAGGGGAAGGGATGCGAGGCGTGCCACACTACGGGATACAAGGGGCGAACGGCGATTGTTGAAATCCTGCCGTTTGACGAGGGGCTTGATGACTTGGTCGCGCAAGGGGGGAACCGTACAGAAATTTTGCGGTATGAAA
>JAPLOP010000035.1 GCA_026400645.1 Alphaproteobacteria bacterium
CAGGCTGAACTTCGTCAGGCCGTGATCAAATATAATACGTATCGTCCTCATCGGAACTTGAAGGGATTAACACCTATGGAGTATATTCGGGATATCTGTTCCGAGGCTGCAGCGGAGTCTCATTTGATGTGAACCCGCACATGTTAAATTTGCATTATATTCTAGACGAAATAAAGAGTATTATGGGCAAACGGTGCGCTGTGAAAAGGTCGATTCATTAGGGCCGTCATGCACCCACATACTAAAAATAAAAAATAAGACGGAGAAATGAGTATGATGAAATTTTGGACTGTTGATGCGTTTACAGATCGCCTTTTTAGCGGCAATCCAGCGGCTGTTTGTTTGGTTGATTCCTTTCCAGACGATGGATTAATGCAGAAAATTGCAACGGAAATTAATCTGTCAGAAACAGCATTCCTTGTCCCGGCGCAGACTGCATCGCAGGAAAACAGTCACTTTAGTATTCGCTGGTTCACCCCAACAGTTGAGGTTAATTTATGCGGTCATGCCACTTTGGCGGCGGCACATGTTTTGTGGAATGAATTGGACGAGCCACCATCATCGCCCGTTTATTTCGATTCACGCAGCGGTGTTTTGATGGCAAGAAAGGATGAAAACAGCATAACATTGGATTTCCCGGCGCAATATCCCGAACTGATGTGCATGCCGGGTGATCTTATTGATGCGTTGCAACTTGAATCATGGGACGTTGCCCCCGTTAGCGTTAGCAAGGCGTGCGATGATATTCTGGTCGAGCTTAGGACAGCCAAGGAAGTGATTAATCTTAGGCCCGATATCGCAAAACTTGCCGAAATTGATTGTCATGGAATTATCGTCACCGCCGAGGGGAAAAAAGATTCCCCTTATGATTTTGTTTCACGATATTTTTCCCCAAGGGTAGGGGTCAATGAGGATCCCGTTACAGGGGCGGCCCATTGCAAGCTGACCCCTTATTGGGCTGAAAAGCTTGGAAAAAACAAGTTCACTGCTTTTCAGGCCTCTAAGCGCGGGGGTATTTTGACTTTGGCGCTTGAGCACGATCGCGTTTTAATCACGGGACAGGCCGTCACTGCTTTTAGGGGGAAATTCTTGGCGGTCTAAGGCCAACTCCCCCCTTTTTTTGTGCGGTCGATTATTTCTTGGTTAGGCGGTTAATGCCATCCCAATCCTTTGGGGGTGGCGTTTGGGCGAACTGTTCACAGCGTTCTATGTACAGGGAACAAGGGAGATCCTCTGGGTACCGCAACCGCAATTCTTTAAAAGCGGCAATGGCTTCATCCCAGCGCTGATCAAGGTACAACTGAAAGGCTTTTGTAAATTTTGCACAGAAATTTAGCTGCTCTTCTGTTGGTAGGACCAAGGGATTCGTCCCATGTAATGCCACCAATTCATAGATATGGACCCCCTCGTTTTTTCCTTTTACGGCAACGATATCCAGCGGCCGAACAATTGCGAAATTCTCAATATGTTTATATGTGGCGTGGCTGATAATGATTAGGGTGCCGTAATTTTTATTGGTACCCTCTAGACGCGCGGCCAAATTAACGGAATCCCCCAAAATTGTGTAATTCATACGTTCAAACGACCCAAGGTTTCCGACGATCACATCGCCTGAATGGATGCCAATACGCGTATTCAGGGCCGGTTTTTTGTCAAAAATCCATTCACGATTCAAATCCACCAAGCGTCGTTGACATAAAAGGGCAGCCTTGCACGCATGTAGGGCATGATTTTGATCGGCATGCGGCGCCCCCCAGAATGACATAATCGCATCCCCAATATATTTATCAATGGTGCCATTTTCCTTGATAATAATATTGGTCATTTCTTCAAAATAGGCCGACAAGTGAAGCATTAATTTCTCGGGTGGATAGGTTTCTGAGATCCCCGTAAAATTTGCGATATCTGTGAAAAGAATCGTTAAATGGCGTGACTTTCCGCCAATTTTGACATCAATCCCCTTGTCGATAAGTTTTTTAACGAGCGACTTTGGAACAAATTTCCCAAACGATGAAATGCTTCGTTGCATTCGTGAAATTGAGGATTGAAGGTGCTGAATCTCAAGAATGCCTGAATGAACCTCACTGGTTGTTGACATATCAAAGTTCGTAATTTTGTCCGCTTGCTGTGCCAAGGCATTGATGGGTCTGGAAATACGTCGTGCAAGATAGGACACAATACAGGTCGATCCCAGTAATAATAGAATGGCAAACAATAAACCTTTTTCTTGTGTTTCTTTTTCGACCCCTATCAGGGAATCCAGAGGAACAATAATAGAGAAAAGCCAGCCATCAACGAGAGACTTGTCAAATTCGCTGTAGGAAGCCATGTATTTCGCGTTATTATAGTCGAACACAAAGCGGTTCTTTTGTGTCGCGATATAATCCTTAAAGCCAGTGGATTGCAATTTATCAGCAATCTCATCGAGCCTTATGAGATGCGCTTCTGATTTGTTATGCAAAATTTTTGCCATGTTCGAACCCGTTGGGTCGGCGACAATCTCCCCTTTTTTATTAATGATCGTTGAAAGTCCTTTTATAGTGGTGGTTTTTAAAATTGTTGAAACACTCGACAGGGGAATATTAGCCCCGATCACCCCAATGAGCGCTTCTGAACTCCCGCTGAAGATTGGTGTTGCTGCAGTAATTCCGGGCACATTGGTCGTATTAAAAACATAAATATCTGTCCATAGTTTAGCCTGTGTATCGATGGCTTTTATATACCAGGGGCGTTCTTTATGGTTGTAGGTAATCTCTGATTCAGGAAGTGTTTCTTTATCTATAATGCGGTTTGTTTTATCCAGATAATACCAGATTTCATTTGGGATCTTGGATGCTCTGTCGGTGACCCGAATGGAAATTACCGCATGTCGTGGCAATAGTTTATCCGGGACTGTTCGGTATGTTTTCCCTTCCTCCAGGGAGTTTGCTTGGAAAAAAACACCTGATTCTGTGCCAATATAAACGCTTTCTATATAGGGATATTGAGATAAGATTTCGACCAGAGTATCGATCAGATTTTGGTTGGTAATCGCCGCTTCGTCTGAATGTTCAAAGCTTTCTGAGGCTAAGGCAATTGCTTTCTGAACGTCTGTAAAATGATCAGAGATGACATGTGTTTTAAATTCGCTGAGATCCGCCATCATTTTGTCAGAGAAATTAATCAGAATCTCTTTCTCGCAGCTATACATATAAAATGCAATAAAAAATGCTGTAATGAACTGTAAAACAAAAAAACTTGATAAAATATCAAACTTTAATTGCCTTTGTGACACAGCTGACTTAAGGCGTGCAAATATATTCATCATAACAATCAAATTCTCATGTGTTTTCTTTGATTGTAACGGATGAAAGGTTTCTAAAGTGTTAAGGATGGTCCGCCTTATTGCAGAAGATTCCCAAAATGGTGCTTTATAAATCCAACAAAAACCGTCCTGGGTTTTCGATGCATTCTTTGACAGTTACCAAAAACGTAACGGCTTCGCGTCCATCGACAAGCCGATGATCGTAAGACAGGGCCAAATACATCATGGGGCGAATTTCCACGCGACCATTAATGGCGACGGGCCTGTCCTGAATTTTATGCATGCCCAAAATCCCAGATTGGGGCGGATTCAGGATTGGTGTGGACAAAAGGGATCCAAAAATCCCCCCATTAGAAATGGTAAAGGTCCCGCCGCTTAGGTCATCAACCGACAGCTTGCCGGTTTTGGCTTTTGTGCCAAGCAGTGCAATGTTCGTTTCAATTTCAGCCAGGCTCAGCAAATCAGCATCCCTTAGTACCGGAACAACCAAACCTTGCGGTGCTGATATGGCAACCCCAATGTCATAATAGTTTTTGTAAACGATTTCAGCGCCGTCTATTTCAGCATTAACGGCGGGCGTTTCTTTGAGAGCCTGCAGACATGCCTTTACAAAAAACGACATAAATCCTAGTTTAATTCCATGCTTTTTCTCGAAGGCATCCTTGTATCGACTGCGTAGTGCGATGACCGCGCTCATGTCTGCCTCGTTAAAGGTGGTCAAAATCGCCGCAGTATTTTGTGCCTGTTTCAATCGTTCGGCAATACGCTGGCGAAGGCGGGGTAGCGGGACGCGTTTGTCCAGGCGTTTATACCCTTCGCCTTTCGAATTCTGATCTTCGAAAATTTCGGAACCTCGCGTCCTCATGTACGTCTCTGTACATTCCGGGCGCTCGGTCCTTATTTTCAAATCCAGATTTCGAAATTCATTGGGTATGTCCTGGGGTGAGGGTTCTTCAGTTTTGGATGATTCCAGGGTTATTTTTTCGATAGACTTCTGGTCAGTCACTGCCTCCTCAGTCATGATTCCTAAGACGTCACCAACGGTTGCAATTCCTCCCTTTGGAATTAAAATCTGCCCAAGGATGCCCGTTGCAGGCGCCGATATATCCAATGTCACCTTGTCTGTTTCCAACTCCACAAGCGTTTCGTCCATCGTAACGGCATCGCCGGCATTTTTAAGCCATCGGGCAACGGTTGCCTCTGTGATCGATTCCCCAAAGGAGGGGGCCTTAATTTCTATGGATGCGGACATGTCATGGCCCTTTTTAGAGTGCTAGGATTTGCGAAATGATTTGGTTTTGTTCGGCTAGGTGTCGATGCGCATATCCGGTGGCTGGGGATGCGGCACTGGGCCGACCAATGTATTTTGGACTCAATCCCATTCCCCGCAGGCGAGGTTCGATAAAGCTCCATCCGCCCATATTCATGGGTTCCTCCTGACACCAAATAACTTTAACATCTTTATAGGGCAGCAAGGCGCTCATTAAATCCTGTTCCGAGAAGGGATAAAATTGTTCCAATCGTATTATGGCAATATCTGGCCCGATGACCTTATGTATATCATAATAAACTTTGCCGCTACATAAAATAACCGCACGCGGGTTTGTGACTATTTTTTCTGAAATGACGGGCTGAAAATGTGTTCCGGCCCCAAAATCTTTTAAATCAGAGACGGCCGATTTATGCCGCAATAAAGACTTTGGTGTCATCACAATCAACGGTTTTGGGCGGGTCATCAGAACCTGACGGCGCAGCACATGAAAATAGTTGGCCGGCGTCGAACAGTTGACGATTTGCCAGTTGTCATCCGTGCACAGCTGCAAAAAACGTTCCAACCGTGCAGATGAATGTTCGGGTCCTTGGCCTTCATACCCATGGGGGAGCAACAAAACGAGCCCCGATGTTTGTTGCCATTTTGATTCTGCTGCTGAAATAAATTGATCAATAATGACCTGGGCCCCATTGGCGAAATCACCAAATTGAGCCTCCCACAGGACCAATGTATCGGGCGCGACCGTGCTGTATCCATATTCAAACCCCAGAACGGCTGCTTCGGATAGGGGGCTTTCAACAATATCAAACTTTGCTTGTGTGCTTGACAGGTGATTTAGGGGAATAAAACGATCTTCGTTTGTTTGATCCACCAGGATGGCATGGCGATTAGAAAACGTCCCACGCGCACTGTCTTGGCCGCTCAGGCGGACAGGATGCCCCTCTGCTAACAAAGTCGCAAAAGCCAACGTTTCAGCATTCCCCCAATCAAGCGGTTGGTTGTTTTCAAACGCGCCCAGCCGTTGCTTTAAAAGTTTTTCCACCTTGGGGTGGATGTCAAAGGTTTCAGGATACTGTGTGCAGATGGCACCCAGGTGTTTCAGGAGGGCGGCTGTAAGCATATGCCATCCCCCCTTAATTTCTCCCCGTAAAGCGAAGCAACGCTGGGATGTGCGGTAATTTTTCGATACATAATCGGCTGGGTGAAAACGGGTTCGTCCCCTTCGTTATGGCCATGCCGACGATAGCAGACCAAATCAATGACCGCGTCATGATGGAAACGAAACCGATACTCTGCCGCCAAATGGACAGCCCGGATCACAGATTCTGGATAATCTGCATTCACATGTAAAATGGGGGCCTGGATCGTTTTGGCGCCATCCGAACAATAACGCGAGGATCGAGCTTTGGTGGGATCGGTTGTAAAGCCAATTTGATTATTGATAATGATATGAATGGACCCGCCGGTTTTATAACCATCGAGCTGACAAAGCTGCAAAGATTCAGCGACGATTCCCTGTCCAGCAAAGGCAGCATCGCCATGGATCAAAAGGCCTACGACATTTTTACCAGCATCCTGTTTGCCGCGAACTTTGCCAAGGGTAACGGGGACAACGGATTCCAGATGGGATGGATTGTTTGCGATTGATAGTGTCAAAGGGCGCCCGTTAATAACACGATCCGATTCATATCCAGTATGGTATCGGACATCTCCTGAGGAAGATAATTCCGGGGGATTAGTAATATCATCCAGGGGTCTTTTCAAGATCTGCGACATCATCTCAAGGCGTCCCCGGTGGGCCATCCCAATGATGATTTCCTGTACCCCTTTGCCTGACAAAAGATTCAACAGGTATTCCATGGCCGGAATCAAACTTTCCCCGCCATCCAATCCAAATCGTTTTGCGCCCGGGAATTTGATGTGAAGAAATTTAGCGAACGATTCCGTTTTTAAAAGACTATGATAGATGTCATTTTTTTCGCCGTCGGACAGGGCAAAAGATTTATTTTCTATTTCGGCGGCAAACCAATCGCGTTCCGCCTTGGTTGCAAGGTGCATAAATTCAAAGCCTATTTTTCCACAATAGATTTCTGTCAGGCGGGGGCAAGAAGGGTATAATTCCGGGGGCGTGGGGCGCGGGACTAAGCCCAATGGATCCAATTCAGCCGCAAGGTGTCCATAGGTACGAAAGGCTTCTGCCGGTTGCACAGTGTTGCTGGCTGGGTCATGGTCTGCGGCAGCTTGCCTGTCATGATCCTCAAAAAATACTCGCCAATCTGATGAAACAGAATCGGGATTATTTTTGTACTGCTGAAAAAGTTCTAATATATAGGGCGCGTTGCCACTGTCCAATACCGAAAGCGGGGAATGACGTTCGGAATGCGTCATGACATCAGCCTTGCATGGCGTCAAAAACGGTTTGCCCTAGGCTTGCTGGGGACTGAACGATCGTGACGCCGCTTTTGCCAAGACATTCGATTTTGTCGGATGCCTGTTCCCCTGCACCAGAGGCAATCGCCCCAGCATGCCCCATTCTTGTTTTGGGTGGGGCCGTGATTCCAGCAATATAGGAGACCACAGGTTTGTGGCGTCCTTTTGCGTATTGATGGGCTATAAATTCAGCAGCCTCTTGTTCGTCGCTGCCCCCAATTTCGCCAATCAATAAAATCCCGTGGGTATCGGAATCGTCCCAAAATAATTGCAAAACATCAACGAAATTCATCCCTGTAATCGGATCGCCACCAATACCAAGGCATGTGCTTTGCCCCAAGCCTGTGGCAGTTATTTGGTGGACGGCTTCGTATGTTAATGTCCCAGAACGTGAAACCACCCCAATGTTTCCAGGTTTATGAATAAACCCCGGCATGATGCCAATCTTGCATTGGTTGGGGGTGATAATTCCGGGACAGTTTGGCCCAATCAACCGGGTATGCGATCCGGCAAGCGCCCGTTTTATGCGCATCATGTCCAGGATTGGAATCCCTTCTGTGATGCACACAATAAGCCCTATGTCGGCGTCAAGTGCTTCGAATATCGCATCGGTTGCATAAAGTGCGGGTACATAAATAATTGTCGCATCGGCCCCTGTTGCCTTTTTTGCGTCACCAACGCTGGAAAAAACCGGCAGATTTAAATGGGTGGACCCCCCTTTATTGAGGCTGACACCACCAACAATGCGCGTTCCATAGGCAAGGGCCTGCTGGCAATGGAATGTTCCCTGTCTGCCTGTAAATCCCTGACAGATGACTTTTGTATCAGCATTGACGAGGATTGCCATGATTATTAGATCCCTTTTTAGAGCGCAGTCACTGTCGCATTTTTGTGTTTAGGATTTTCGGTTCTGTTGGTAAAATACTGGCACCATTTTTTGACCTCTGGGTATGTATCGAGCAACAGAACCTGATCAAGTGTAAACCATTGTGCCTGAACGGCTTCTGAAGCATCCAAAGCAAATTCAGTACTTTTTGCTTTTCCAAGATAGATCATATCAACATGATCAAGGCTGTCTTTGATAATGGGATTCAGTTGTATGCCAAATGGGGCCGGGATGTTTGACGGCGTTTCATCGGGGCTAATAAGTGCGATGTGCAGGCCCGTTTCTTCGAACGTTTCGCGGATCGCGGCCTCCCCAGGTGTTTCGTTCCCTTCGACCTTGCCGCCCGGCGGAATCCAATGATTATATTTTCTGTGATACATCAGAAAGAATTGATTATCATCATTAAGGATGTACGCGGTCACGCACATAAGACGTTGGACGTCCCCCGGTTTGCAGAACCGTTGAATGTCTTCCAGGACAAATTTTTCTGTGGTTTGGTTTGTGGGGTCGGCACCGACCAAAAGCCATTTGTCTTCAATTGTATGGGGGCTTTGACCAAATTCAACCCCCTTGATGTCAACTTGGTGAAATCGACGTTTCCCTTGGTGATTTTTATATTCAAATTTCATAGTGCTTCCTCGCATACTTACGCACTCTCTCGGGCGGCTAGGACCACCTTAATGGCGGCCTCCTCTAAATTATCAACAGCAATAACGGGCAGCCCTGAATCAAAAAGGATTTTTTTTCCTTGCTCACGATTTGTTCCCTGCAGGCGGATGACCATGGGGATGCCAAGTTCCGTTTCTTTTGCTGCGGCAACGATTCCCTCGGCAATGATATCGCATTTCATGATGCCGCCAAAGATATTAACAAGGACCGCTTCTACGCTCGGGTCCGCCAGGATAAGCTTAAACGCGACCTTGACTTTTTCTGGGGTGGCGCCACCGCCCACATCCAAAAAATTCGCGGGCATACCCCCATGAAGCTGGATAATATCCATCGTTGCCATGGCAAGACCCGCGCCATTAACCATGCATCCAATGGTACCGTCCAGTTTTACGTAACTTAACCCATGTCGCTTGGCTTCTTGTTCGGATGAGTCTTCTTCTTCGTCTCGGAGTAGATCAATTTCAGGATGCCGACACAAGCTGCTATCGTCGAATGACATTTTGGCATCCAAGGCAACCAGCCGATCGCCATTGGTCGCATCGCGCACAACAACCAGGGGATTGATCTCAATCAGGCTTGCATCCAGATCTAGCATGGCATTATACAGATTCGTCAAAAGTTCATGAAATTGCTCAGCTATTTTTCCGGTTAATTGCAGGGCCTTGCAAAGGTGTCGGGTGTGGAAAGGCTGGATACCCATAAGGCAATCGATATTAATGGTTGTGATTTGTTCGGGGTTCTTTTGGGCCACTTCTTCGATATCTATGCCCCCCATTGACGATGCAATAAAGGATAATTGGTTACGCTGTCGATCCAAGGTAAGGCCTAGATAGAGCTCGCGCTCATAGGAACACCCTTCCTCCACATAGATTCTTTTGACCTCCTGGCCGCTGGGGTTCGTCTGATGGGTGACCAGTCGACTGTTGAGCAATTTTTTGGCATGTTCTTTGACTTCTGCCACGGAATGTGCCAAAAGAACCCCGCCAACCTTGCCCCGACCACCGGCATGGATTTGGGCCTTGACCACCCATAATGGTGCTGGCATTGATTGCGCAATATTTTCGGCATCCTCTGGCGTATAAGCAACGCGTCCATTTAAAAGTGGTACGTTATACCCACTTAAGATGCCCTTCGCTTGGTATTCATGAATGTCCATGCCTTGTGATCCTAAGTTTACAATCCCAATCTTTTGACTTCAGTCATCAGAGTGCGAACGGCGGTTACTGACGCAGAAAAAAGTGCTTGCTCTTCTGAGGTTAGCGCCAATTCTATAACTTTTTCAACACCTCTGTTGCCAATTACGACAGGCACGCCAACGTATAAGTCATCGATACCATATTGGCCATTCAAATATGCCGCGCAGGGTAAAATACGCTTTTGATTGTACAAATAGGATTCTGCCATCTGAAGGGCCGACGATGCCGGCGCATAATAGGCCGATCCCGTTTTAAGCAAGTTGACGATTTCGGCGCCACCATTCCGTGTGCGTTCGATAATGGAATCCAGCTGTCCTTGGCTGAGCCAGCCTTGTTGAACCAGTTCTGGCAATGGGATGCCCGCAACGGTTGTGTAACGGGGCAGCGGCACCATGGTATCCCCATGGCCACCCAGGACAAGGGTTTGTATATCCTGAACAGATACATTGAGCGCCTCTGCCAGGAAGGAACAAAACCGACCGCCATCCAAAATGCCGGCCATTCCAACAACGCGTTCTGGTGGAAGTCCGCTTGCTTGTTGCAACAGAAATACCATGATATCCAAAGGGTTCGTTACGACAATAACAAAAGCATCCGGACAGAATTTTTTAATGTTTTCGCCAACGGTTCGGATAATTTTGCCGTTAATGCTCAAAAGATCATCCCGGCTCATCCCTGGTTTTCGCGGAATTCCGGCTGTGATGATGACAACATCAGCCCCCTTGATGGCTTCAAAATCGTTTGTGCCGGTGCAATTGCCGCTGATCCCATCTGCGCTGCACCCCTGCAAAAGGTCAAGAGCTTTGCCTTGTGGAATGCCATCCGCCACGTCGACCAAGACAACGTCCCCCAAGTGACGCTGTAGCGCCAGATGGGCCAAGGTTCCACCAATATTTCCGCTTCCGATTAATGCAATTTTTTTCCGTGTCATATGCCGGCGACTTTCTTTATAAGTTAACAACTCTGGAACAATTCATAAGATTTCGCCCAAGAAATTCCCCGCCAAGCTCCAGCCCCTTGAAATCTATTGTATGACCAACCCCATCACATGTGTGCGTTTGGGCCTGAATACCATAAAGATTCAGCTGGGCGCTTGCTTGAAGCAATGCAGAATAAGGAACGACCATGTCCGCTGTGCCATGAACCAACATAACATTTGTATTCCCAAGGGCAGAATGTAGGGGTGGCTCAAATACGGGCGGTGGATAAAATGCCCCGGAATATCCAAGAACTGCACCCAATCCAGGAAGGGCGAACAGCATCTCTAGGGCTAGGATTGTCCCTTGCGAAAATCCAACCAACGCTAGATCGTGCGTGTTTAGGGTGTGTTTCGTGAGCAGGTTTTTCAGATATCGCACCAATGTTGGGCGAACGCGATCCAGGCCGGACCGAACATTGAATGGCGAAAAATCTTGCAATCCAAACCATTGATAGCCATCCATATTCATATCGCACCGATCCGGGGCGTTTGGGGCAATGAAAAGCGTGTTTGGTAAGCTGCTTTCCCATGCTTCCCCCAAAGAAAGCAAATCATCGCCGGATGCGCCATACCCATGCAAGAAAACGACAATTTTTTGAATAGGTTTCCCGGGATTGGGATTATATTCTGGTCCTGATAACATCAATTTCTCACCAAAAAATATTTAAAATTTAATGATAATTTATCCTCATTAGGCACTAACCGCAATGTGTTTCTTGGGATCAATTGCAACCTTTAGGATATAACTTTTTCCTGAATAATCTCAAAAACTCCTGCTTCAAATAAAACTCGGCACGCATGTCTTTTGATCTTTCCGCTTGATGTGCGGGGAAGTTTGCCTTTTCGTATCAAGACTATGGCATTGGGGCTGATGCCATAGTTTTTGTGTACTGCTGCATGAATTTGCTCGATCACAAGATTGAAATCCATAAAGGCATCAACCTCTTGAATAATGACTAATTGTTCCTTGTAGGCTTCTCGGATTGAAAAGGCTGCAGTCAGATAGTTGCCATTAATGAAACATTCTGTTTGGATTGATTCCTCTATATCGTCGGGGATTAGATTTCGCCCATGAATAATCAGAACATCCCGGGTGCGGCCTGTGATGTATAAATTTCCATCCTGATCAAAAAAACCAGTGTCTCCGGTTTTAAGAAAATGGGTGTCATTGTACCATCCGATGTTAAAATTAAAAGCTTCGTCCGTTGCTTTGCTGTTGTTAAAATACCCTTTTGAAACGCACGGACCAGAAATCCATATCTCCCCAACAACATTGTTCGGCAATGGTTCTGCTGTATCGGCATTCACGATTTTGACCAAATAGTCTGGTAGTGGTTTCCCGCTCGAGACAAGGCGGATGATGTCCCGGTTTTGGAATTCAGAAGAATCCGGATCGGTGCGTTCACGGTCTGTAATCTCTTCTGCCATATTGACTTCGAGCTTGGATTTTGAAAACTTTTTAACAATTGGCAGATTCAGGGGGTCATAGTGGGCCGTTACCGTAAGGGTGGATTCCGCCAATCCATAAGAAGGACAAAAGGCTGTTTGCTTAAAGCCGCTGCTTGAAAATACTTCGGCGAATTTTTCTAATGTTTTTGCCCGCACAACCTCTGCCCCATTGATGGCTAACCGCCAGTGACTAAGGTCAAGCTTGTGATGTTTCTGTGTGGAGGAAAGATATCGATCGGTGCAAAGCCCGTATGCAAAATTTGGCGCAGCGCTAAGTGTTGCTTTTTCCTGACTCATAAGTTCTAACCATTTCAGGGGCCTTCGGGCAAATAGACCCGACGACATAAATGTAATGGGAAAGCCAACATACATAGGGACAAAAATATTTCCAACCAACCCCATGTCATGATATGGCGGCAACCAAGAACATCCCCTGTCCTTGTCTGTAAGTTTAAACAAGACTGCACTGGCATCACAATTCTTGACAAGATTTTTATGGCTAATCATGACGCCCTTTGGCGTATGTGTCGAACCCGATGAATATTGTATTAAACAGACATCGTCTTCTTGTGATTCGTGTTCTGTGGTGAATTCTTCTGTGCCCTGTGTGAGTTTTCCAATTTGAACGGTTGCATATCCGGGAATAATGTCGCCGTCATGGGCATCCTCTGTGATCACCAGCTTTGGATTGGAATCTTCTATAATTTTTTGAAGAACAGGAAAGGAATGCGTTTGCTTTGGTGGATAAGCCGGCACAAACACAACGCCAGCGTAAAAACATCCAAAAATGGCCGCTATATAATTCAGGCTATGGGGGATACAAATCACAATTCTTTCATTGGGGGCCGCATACTGATGAATTTGATACGCTATTCTTTTTGCAAGCGCATCAAGCTCCCGGTAGGTGACGACAGTGGTGGAATCAGTGTCTTCGTGGAAAAATTTGTAAGCAGGCTTGTTCGGATTTGCAATTGCCTGCTTTTTCAGATAATCACCCAAAAAGAAAGATTGTTTATTGTCCATGTTAAAAAACCATTGCCTGTAAATATAGTGTTTATATTCTGTATATTTATCTGTATAAAAACAAATAAAATGTACGACGTTATTATTTTAAGTATATGGGGGTAATCCCTTTACTATCTTCTGATGCTAAAGCAAAAAAGTTTACAAAGAGTTAACAAATGAGATTAAATTTGGAACGGGTGAAAAATAATAGACCGCCAAGGCTGTCTGGTTTTTCCACGGGTGGTTGAAAAAATCCATTTTTTTTCTTGCAAAACCAGGAAGACTTATTTTATATTTTATAGTGATGAAATTATTTGATAGTAAAATCCATATGAAAACAAAGTTTATACCCTTCGCCTTTCAAACTCTGATCTTCGAAAATTTCGGAACCTCACGTCCTCATGTACTTCTCTGTACACTCCGGGCGCTCGGTCCTTATTTTCAAATCCAGATTTCGAAATCCATTGGGTATAGCTGCCTTGCGATAGTCTCTATAACCCTTGGGCTGATTGCCCCTGCCGAATCTGCGTCTTCTGGACTTGTGGCACTATCGCCTGACGCTCATGCGCTAGATTCCACAGGAATGAATCTAAAATTTCAGATCAGATGTGATCCAGCGGAGGCAAATAGGCTAGATGAAATCAGGCAAGATGATGTTGTGAGGTGGTGCTTTGTTAACAGAGAAAAGTACAAGGAGCGGCTCTCGATTCTGTATAGGATATATCCGACTGTCCCAATCGCCGAAAAAGATCAGGGCATGTTTGAGGGTTTTCTATGCTCGTTAACGTATGAGGCTGCCATACAGACAATTCCAGACGCAAATTTTATACATGAAATGGCTTACAATCGCCATCTTCGCGCTGATTATCTTGAGGCGGCATGCATGACATTGACGCGACATGGGATTTGTGCGGGGCTTCAAATGTTGCAGGATTTTCAAAGGGACATAGATTGTAAAGTCCCAGATTATGCTCTGTACGATGAAATTTTTGAGAATGATGAGGCAACGGGCAGAATAGATGAAGACTACGATGATGAGACGCTCCAATTTTATTGGCGCGAGCTAGAGAACGCAGTAGCATGATAGAAAGCATCCAAAATAAATTGACACCATAGCATGGCGCCCCAGCAAAAAGATAATTACGAAAAAACGAATAACGCAACCGCCCCTGAATCATCGGAAGGGGAGGCAGGTTTCAACGGTTATTTTGATGCGTATAAAGATTTCTTTGACAGGATGAGTTATTCGTTAAGCCAGAATGGTGGGCTTTATTCACATGAAATACTGTCAAAAACCATGGCAGAGGTTCAAAAAAAGTCATTTGACCATTTTTTTCACGATGAATCGAATTCCAAACAATGGGACGCAGAACAAAAAGAGTATCTTTTAAGGCTGGAGGAATTGCAGCAATCAATTCTGTCGCGGCTTTTGGGGGCAGAGGAAAAGGTGGGTCCTGTTATTGTTCCAGAAAAGGGGGACAGGCGGTTCCGGGACGCCGGATGGGAAGAAAACCCATTCCTTGATTACGTCAAGCAGGCTTACTTGCTTCATTCAAGCTATACCAAAAAGGCCCTTGATATTCCGTCTATCGATGAAAAAACAAAGAAAAAATTTAATTTTTATCTGGGTGCTGTCATTAATGCTATGGCGCCCAGCAATTTTGCCCACTTAAACCCAGAGGTTATTCGCGAAACAATTGAAAGCCAGGGCGAAAACCTTATCAAGGGATATAAAAATTATCTCAAAGATCAAAAGGGGATGGGGGTTAATTTTCCATCTACCGTGGATCAGGATGCGTTTGAGGTTGGAAAAAATCTGGCCATCACCCCTGGTTCCATTGTTTTTGAAAATGAAATTTTTCAGCTGATTCAGTATTATCCCCAAACGAAACACACAAAGGAAACGCCGATTTTGATTTTTCCGCCCTGGATCAATAAATATTATATTTTTGATCTAAGGCCCGAAAATTCCTTTGTTCGGTGGAACCTTTTGGCCGGAAGAACAGTTTTCATTGTTTCGTGGGTTAACCCCGATGCGTCTTATTTCGCGACTTCTTTTACGGATTATTTGCTTAAAGGGATGGATAAAGCTATCCAAGAAGTTCAAAAAATCACAACAAGCAAGACGGTCAACTTGGTTGGTTTCTGTGTAAGTGGCGTTGCAACCGCAGCATTGTTATCCTATTACGCAAAAACAAATAATAAAAGCGTCGAAAGCGCCACCCTTCTTGCGACGCCGATTGATTTTAGTCATATGAAGGAACTATCCGTTTTTATCTGCGAAGATCAGCTGCAGCTTTTGGAAAAACAGCTGGAGGCAAGCGGTGTCCTGGCCGGTGATTACCTTGTTAAGATGTTCAGTTCGATCCGGGCGAATGATTTGATATGGCCAAATTATATCAACAGCTACCTCCTTGGGAAAAATGCGTCTTCTCTCGATTTTTTCTATTGGAATGCTGACACGGCCCATTTGCCAGCTAAAATGCATCTGGAATACTTAAGGGAATTCTTTATGGGTAATGCCCTGATGTACAAAAATAAACACAAGATTAATGGTGTTGAGATTGATTTCTCGGCCATAGAAACGCCTGTGTTTTTTTTGGGGGCGAAAAGCGATCATATTGTTCCCTGGGTTTCGCCATTAACAGGCTATAATCTGTTGCCCAATAGTACGTTCGTCTTGGCAGCTGCGGGGCATGTTGCCGGGGTTATTAATCCCCCAAATTCCGGAAAATATTGCCATTGGGTTAACCCAACATGCAAAACGAACAATCCAGAAATTTGGATGGAAACGGCCGCCGAATATCCGGGGTCGTGGTGGATGGCGTGGGAAGAATGGCTTACGCCGTATTTGGGGGGGCAAAAGGATGCTATTTGTGTTGATCCGAAAAAAAGCATCGAAGCAGCCCCGGGCAGATACGCAACAGAAAAATCACCCGCCATTTTTCATCATAAAATGGGGCTATAATTTAAACTGCTCAAGCCACGCTATGACGCAAGCAATCGTGAATATGGATAATGCCGGCAACCTTGTTTTGATCATCCACAACAAACACGTTCGTAATGGAACGCGATTCCATCATGGCCAAGGCATCGGCCATCAAGGCATCAGGGGAAAGCGTGACTGGTTGACGGGTCATGATTTCATCAGCCCTTTGTTCTAAAAGCTGGGGGTTCATGTGGCGCCGTAAATCTCCGTCTGTGATAATTCCCAGTAAATGGCCCGATTCGTTCACGACTGCGACGCATCCAAAGCCATAAACCGTCATTTCGACCAGAATATCACTCATCAAGGTTTGGGGGTTGGCCAGGGGAAGTTTTTCCCCGCTATGCATTAAATCCGAAACGCGCTTGAGCTGCTGGCCCAAGCTCCCGCCGGGATGGAATATTTTAAAGTCATGTTTGGAAAACCCGCGATCACGAAGCAACGCGACAGCCAAAGCATCACCCAAAGCCATTGTCAGTGTTGTCGATGTTGTTGGGGCTAGTTGCATGGGACAGGCTTCTGGTGCATCGGGCAAAACCAATGCAATCGTTGAAACGCGCGCCAACATGCAATTTTCCCGGCCCGTTATAGAAATAATGGGGATCGCAAAACGATGTGCATAATCAATGATTGATCCCAGTTCTTTTGCCTCTCCGGAATAGGAGATTAATAACAGAACATCACCCTTGGCAATCATGCCTAGGTCCCCGTGGCCAGCCTCTGCTGCATGAACAAAAAGGGCGGGCTGCCCCGTGGATGCAAATGTCGCCACAATTTTACGCCCGACATGTCCGCTTTTCCCAATACCACTGACAACCAACCGGCCGCTGTGGCTTCGGATTAAATCGACGGCGTGGTTAAAATTCTCCCCCAGGGAATTGGCTAAAAGCTGCAGTCCTTTTGCTTCTATCAGGATTGCTTCTTGTCCAATTTGTCTGTGGCTGATTTGTTGGGTCATATGGGATTGCGGGCGCAGCGCTGTAACGGTCACGAAATTACTCCGAATAGCTAAAAATATCGAATGATTCCCCGGCCATTATATCAAGCTGCGTCCGATAGGGTAGAAACCAGAAACACGCCTCTGCCAGTTCCCAACGCTTTTCACGATGAAGCAATCGATCCAATTTTTCTTTTAAGATATGTAGGTACAGCACATCTGTTGCCGCGTACTGAAGCTGTTCTTGTGTTAAAACCGGTGCACCCCAGTCCGAGGTTTGTTCCTGCTTTGACAATTCAATTGACAGCAGATCCTTGCATAGATCTTTTAAGCTGTGCTTGCTGGTAAATGTGCGGCAAAGTCGTGATGCCATTTTTGTGCAGTAAATATTTTCAAGCAAGATTTTAAAGCTGAAATTTAAAATCCCAACATCAAACCGCGCATAATGAAAAATCTTGGTGACCTGGTTGTCTTTTAACAGAGCCTTTAGATTCACAGCTTTTTCAAAATGGGGTTCTGGAAAATGAACAAGGTGGCAATCTCCATCGCCACTAGACAGCTGGACCAGGCATAAACGGTCGCGATGATTTTTAAGCCCCATCGCCTCTGTATCGATCGCAACGGAGGATCCAAAAGATAAACCATCAGGTAAATCATAAGAATGTAAATGAATTTGCATGAGTTTTAGGGCTTTCTAATCATTTGACCTGAAAATTTGGTCTGAAAAATTTGATGGTGCCCAGAAGAAGACTCGAACTTCCATGAGTTTTCACTCACTAATACCTGAAACTAGCGCGTCTACCATTCCGCCATCTGGGCTTGTTTAATTATGTAGAATATTTGCGGTGAATTGTCAAGAAAACGCATTTGTCGATTCCGCCAACAAGGCCATTGATTTATGAGGCGCTCTTTTAGGCATGACAGCCGGAGATGCCAGGCAAATTTGCCGCAATAACCCAGAATTGACACCAGAAAACAGATCACCTGCCCTCCCTCTCGGCCAGGTTTTTAATAAGGACACTGACCCATGCTTCAAATCATTCATATAAAAGTCATATTGATACATTGCTTTCCTTGCTCTATCATTCTTCAAAGTATAAGATGAATTTCTGACAGAATACTGATTCCGTGGGCATTTTGAGAAAGTTCTATCATGACGATACACGATAAAATCTATCCAGATCCAAGCACATTATATCCAATCAAAGGTGTCACAAGGACGGCATACCTCAAAAATATCATCACAAACCCCCAAATAATTGTTGGCGATTATACATATTACGATGATCCGGATGATGTTTATAGTTTTGAAAAAAATGTCCTTTATCTATTTGCTTTCACGCAAGATAAACTCATCATTGGAAAATTCTGCCAGATTGCAACGGGTGTTCGATTTCTGATGAATGGGGGCAATCATGTCATGGATGGCATTTCAACATACCCTTTCGCTGTGTTTGGTGATGCTTGGAAAGATGTACGCACGAACATCACAAGCAAAGGTAATACGGTTATTGGAAACGATGTGTGGATCGGCAATGCGGCCACAATCATGCAAGGCATTGAAATCGGACATGGCGCCATTATCGGAACAAACAGCCTTGTCACAAAAAACGTGGAACCCTATACAATCGTTGGCGGAAATCCAGCCAAGCCAATTCGCAAAAGGTTCGACGATGAAACCATCGCTTTTCTCTTGGAACTGAGTTGGTGGGATTGGTCCATCGAAAAAATAACAGAAAATTTAAATTCCATAACAACGGGGGATATCGCGGCCTTAAAAAAAATTCATAAGAATGCTTCATCTCCCGTGCGCTATTAATAAATTTCCATAGAAGATCATTAAGCTATTTTTTAAATTGAAGGACAGTCTCTGTGCGCCAAGATAAGTCGCACCAATCTTGCGGGTGAAAGTCCCGCTGTGGAAGGGAAAGCCAGTCCCACCACATAGCGAGTCTTGCGTCTCTCAAGGTAACGACAGAGTCGAAGCGTAGACAGCGAAACA